>JAUJME010000051.1:0-6537 GCA_030447005.1 Solirubrobacteraceae bacterium
GCCGCGATCGCCACCTTCGGCCCCGAGCCCGAGGACGTCACGCCCGACGCGACGTTCGAGACGCTCGACGTCGACTCCCTCGACCTCGTCGAACTCAGCCAGATCGTGCAGGACGAGTTCGGCGTCGAGCTCGGCTCGGAGGACATGCCGAAGCTCAAGACGGTCGGCGACGCCATCGACCTCATCACCGCGCGGCTGTCGTGAGAGGGGGCCGCGTCGTCATCACCGGGGTGGGCGCCGTCACGCCGCTGGGCGTGGGCGCCGCCGCCCTCCACGACCGCTGGGCGGCCGGCGCGTGCGCGATCGAGGACGGCGCCGGCCGCTGTTCGGACTTCGACCCGACGGAGCGGCTCTCGCGCAAGGAGGCGCGCCGCGCGGATCGCTTCACCCAGCTCGCGCTCGCCGCGGGCGAGGAGGCGCTCGAGCAGGCCGGCTGGCTCGACGGCGCCGAGCTGCCCTACGACCCCGCGCGCGTCGGCTGCGTCGTCGGGACGGGGATCGGCGGCATCGAGACCCTCGAGGGCGCGCACGACACGCTGCGCGACGCCGGGCCCGCCCGCGTCGGGCCGCTGGCCATCCCGCTGATGATGGCCAACGCGGCGCCCGCCGCCCTGGCCATGCGCCACGGGCTGCGCGGCGAGTGCTACGGCACCGTGTCGGCCTGCGCGGCGGGGGCCCACGCGATCGGCGCGGCGGCGCGGATGGTCGCCGCCGGCGACGTCGACGCCGTGGTCTGCGGCGGCGCGGAAGCCGCCCACACCCCGCTCGCCCACGCCGCCTTCGCCGCCATGGACGCCCTCAGCGACTCCGGCGTCTCGCGCCCGTTCGACGCGCGGCGCGACGGGTTCGTGATGGGGGAGGGCGGCGGCGTGCTCGTCCTCGAGGACGCCGAGCGCGCAGCGGCTCGGGGCGCGACGGTGCTCGGCGAGCTGCTCGGCTACGGCTCCACCTCCGACGCCCACCACCTCACCGCCCCCGATCCGGCGGGCGCCGGCGCGGCGCGGGCGATGCGGCTCGCCCTCGCGGACGCCGGCATCGAGCCGGCCGGGGTCGACTACGTCAACGCCCACGGGACCTCCACGCCGCTCAACGACCGCGCCGAGACCGCCGCCATCAAGGCGGCGCTCGGCGAGCGGGCGGCCGCGGTCCCCGTCTCCTCCACCAAGTCGGCGATCGGCCACCTGCTCGGCGCGGCCGGGGCGGTGGAGGCGGTGGCGACGGTCCAGGCGCTCTCGGCGCGCGTCGCGCCGCCGACGCTCGGGTACGCCGAGCCCGAGGAGGGCCTCGACCTCGACTACGTCGCGGAGGGCGCGCGGCCGCTGCGCGCGAACGGCACGCCGCCCGTCGCGCTCTCGAACTCCTTCGGCTTCGGCGGCCACAACGTCGTGCTGTGCATCGGCGGTGCCCGGTGAGCGTGGCCGTCGGCGCCGCCGCGCACGTCGAGCCCGACGCGTCGGGCCCGCTCGGCCGGCTGGAGGCGCTCTGCGACCCCGGCTCCCTGCACGTCATCCGCTCGGAGGTGGCCTCCCGCCGGATGGGCGACCGCGCCCGGCCGGGCGACGGGGTGATCGGCGCGGCGGGGCGCGTCGACGGCCGGCCCGTGTTCTGCTACGCGCAGGACACGTCGTTCGCCGGCGGCTCGCTCGGGGAGGCCCACGCCGACACGGTTGTCCGGATCCTCCGGCTCGCCGGCCAGGCCCAGGCGCCCGTCGTCGCCTTCGTCGCGTCCGCGGGCGCCCGCATGCAGGAGGGGCTCTCCGCGCTCGGGGGCTACGGGCGGATCTTCGCCGAGAACGTCCGGCTCTCGGGCCGGGTGCCGCAGATCTCGGTCATCGCCGGCACGAGCGCCGGCGGCGGCTCCTACTCCCCGGCGCTCACCGACTTCGTGGTGATGACGGAGGACGCCGCGATGTTCCTCACGGGGCCCGGCGTGGTCGGCGAGGTCATGGGGGAGGACGTGTCGGCCGCCGGCCTCGGCGGCGCGCGCGTGCACGAGCGCAACGGCGTCTGCCACCTCGTGGTCGACGACGCGGCGGCCGGCGCGCGGGCGGCGCGCGCCCTGCTCGCCCACCTCCCCTCGGGCGCGGGCCGCGACGCCCCGGCGCATCCCTCGCGCCCGCCGCTGGCCGGCGACCCGGGCCGCGTGGTCCCGGCCGGGCCGCGGCGCGTCTACGACGTCCGCCACGTCGTCGCGCGGCTCGTCGACGGCGGGGCGCTGCTCGAGCTCTCGCCCCGCTGGGCGCGCAACATGGTCGTCGGGTTCGCCCGGCTCGAGGGGCGGCCGGTCGGAATCGTCGCCAACCAGCCGCGCTTCCTGGGCGGCGTGCTCGACGCCGACGCCGCCCAGAAGGCGGCGCGCTTCGTGCGGACCTGCAACACGTTCGACCTGCCGCTCGTCGTGCTCGTCGACACGCCGGGGTTCATGCCCGGGACCCGGCAGGAGGCCGCCGGGGTGATCCGCCACGGCGCCAAGCTCCTGCACGCCTTCGCCGAGGCGACGGTGCCGCGCCTGACGGTCGTGCTCCGCAAGGCCTACGGAGGCGCGTACATCACGATGAACTCCAAGGACCTGGGCGCGCACCTCGTGTTCGCGTGGCCGGACGCCGAGCTGGGTGTCATGGGCGCCGGGCAGGCCGTCGGGATCATCCACCGGCGCGAGCTGGCGGCCGCGGCGGACCCCGACGCCGAGCGTGCGCGCCTCGCCGGCCGCTACGCCGGCGAGCACCTGCTCGCCCACACGGCGGCCCGCGACGGGTTCGTCGACGAGATCATCGCCCCCGCCGACACCCGCGCCCGCCTCGCGTGGGGCCTGGAGACGCTCGCCGGCCGCGAGCGGCTCGCGCCCGTCCGGGGCAACATCCCGCTCTAGAGAGGAGACCCGCCGTGTTGTCGTCCCCCTTCGAGGCCCTCGTGCCCGGCGCCCGCCACGTCTCGCGCGGGCGGACCGTCACCGAGGCCGACGTCGCCGCGTTCGCCGCGCTCACCGGCGACCACCACCCGCAGCACACCGACGCCGTCTGGGCCGCCCACAGCCCGTTCGGCGAGCGGATCGCGCACGGCATGCTCGTGCTGTCCTACGCGGCGGGTCTCGTGCCGCTCGACCCCGAGCGCGTCCTCGCGCTGCGGCGCGTGGGCGACGCGGTCTTCAAGCGGCCGGTGCGGATCGGCGACACCATCTCGGTCGAGACCCGCATCGCCGCGACGGACCCGGCCACCGGGCTCGTGACCTGCGGCTGGCTCGTGCGCAACCAGGACGGGCGCCTCGTCGCCCGCGCCACCGTCGAGCTGCTCTGGCGCCGCGAAGCCGACCCCGTGGCGCTCGCGGACGACGGGGCGGACGACGGGGCGGCCGCGATCGCCGCGAGCGGGATGGTCCACGCCTACTGCTCGGTGCCGCTGTGATGCTCGAGGGCCGGCGCCTCGTGATCACGGGCGTCGTCACCCGCGACTCGATCGCCTTCCACGCCGCCGAGCGGGCCCTCGCGCTCGGCGCCGACGTCGTGCTCACGAGCTTCGGACGGGTGGCGCGGATGACCGCGCGGGCGGCGACCCGGCTCCCGCGCGAGGTCGACGTGCTCGAGCTCGACGTCACCCGCCCGGAGGACTTCGACGCCCTCACCGCCGAGCTCTCGGGGCGCTGGGGGCGGGTGGACGGCGCGCTGCACGCGATCGCCTTCGCGCCCGGGGACGCGCTGGGCGGCAACTTCCTGGCCACCCCGGCGGCGAGCGCGGCCACCGCGTTCACCACGAGCGCCTACTCCTACAAGGCGCTCGGCGCCGCGCTTGCGCCGCTCATGGAGGACGGCGGCGCGCTCGTCGGCCTCGACTTCGACGCGTCGCGCGCGTGGCCGGTCTACGACTGGATGGGCGTGGCCAAGGCGGCACTCGAGGCGGTCAACCGCTATCTCGCGCGCGACCTCGGGCCGGCGGGGATCCGCGCGAACCTCGTCAGCGCGGGACCGCTCGGCACGGTGGCGGCGCGGGGGATCCCCGGCTTCGACGGCCTGGCCCGGGCCTGGCGCGAGCAGGCGCCGCTCGGGTGGGACACGGACGACCCCGGCCCCGTGGCCGACGCGATCTGCTTCCTGCTGTCCGACCTGGCGCGCGGCATCACCGGCCAGGTCGTGCACGTCGACGGTGGCTTCAGCGCCATGGGCGCCGCGCCGGCGCCGGTCCGCGAGGCGGCCGGGGTGGGCGCATGAGCGGTGCGGTGCTGCTGACGGGCGCCACCGGCTTCGTCGGCATGGAGGTCCTCGCCCGCCTGCTCGAGCAGGGCGAGCGGGAGGTGATGGCCCTCGTTCGAGCCGAGGACCGAACGACCGCGCGGGCGCGCGTCCACGACGTGCTCGCCCGCCTCGGCGCCGAGGAGCACGCCGGGCGGGTGTACGCCATCGCCGGCGACGTCGCGCGCCCGGGCCTCGGGCTCACCCGTGCCGAGCGCGACGCCGTCGCGGCGCGGACCGGCGCCGTGGTCCACTGCGCCGCGTCGGTGTCCTTCGCGCTCGGCCTCGAGCAATCCCGGGCGATCAACGTGCAAGGAACCCGCCGGATGCTCGACCTCGCCGCCCGGGCCCCGGCGCTCGAGCGGTTCGTGCACGTCTCGACCGCCTACGTCGCCGGCACGCACGAAGGCCCCTTCGGCGAGGACGACCTCGAGATGGGCCAGGGCTTTCGCAACGCGTACGAGCGCAGCAAGCACGAGGCCGAGCGCCTGGTCCGCGCCCGCCGGGACCTGCCGGTCTCCGTCGTGCGGCCGAGCATCGTGGTCGGCGACTCGCGAACGGGCTGGACCAGCGCGTTCAACGTCGTCTACTTCCCGCTGCACGCCTTCGCCCGCGGGTTGGCGACCGCCCTGCCCGCCGATCCCGACGCGGTCGTCGACCTCGTGCCGGTCGACTACGTCGCCGACGGCATCCTCGTCTCGCTGGAGTCGGCGGAGCCGGGTTCCATCGCGCTCGTGGCGGGCGATCGGGCCGTCCGCGTGAGCGAGCTCGCCGCCATGGCCGCGCGCTACTTCGACCGCCCGCCGCCGCGGCTCGTCGGGCCGAGCGACTTCCGCGCCACTCAGGCCAGCGCCTCACTCCAGGTCTACTTCCCGTACTTCGGGGTGAAGGCCCGATTCCGCGACGCCCGCGCCGGCGCACTCGGCCTGCAGGCTCCTCACGCCGCGGCGTACTTCGACTTGCTCATGGACTTCGCGGTTGCCAGCGGCTGGGGTAAGCGGCCGCGCGCAAGACCGGCGGCGGCTCAGCACGCCGAGGCCCCGGGCGCGAAGTAGCCAAGGCTGCGACGCGCCACGGCAAACGCGGGCACGAAGCCGGGGTCCGGGGGCGCCTCGGACGCAGCAGCATGCAAGCGGCCCTCGCGCAAGGGCGCGACGCCGCTATGAGCCAAACGGTCGCCAACGGAACACCGCCGAATGCGTCGCCCAGGCATCGCACCCAGGAGGCCGCCGGTTCGAGTCCGGCTAGCTCCATCCTCCGAAGACCCTGTTCGCCTCGCCCTCCGCGCTCTACGCTCCGCGCTGGAGAGTCACGAAGTGCGCAGAAACCTCAAGGCCGCGGGACGGGCCCTTCTCGTCGCCGCCGCGGTGCTCGCCCTGCCGGCGCCGGCCGCCCTGGCGACCGGGTCGGTCACGCACGTCGACCCGCTTCCGCCGCTGGGCTTCGGGACGTTCTCGGCGCCCTCCGGCGAGATGGCGACGGACTGGTGCGGGGACGAGAAGGCGACGGACGACACGGTCAACGAGACAGGGGCGCTCGACGCGCACAAGATCCGGGCGGTCGAGGCCGTACCGGCGGATCGTTCGCCCAGCTCCGGCACGCGCACCGGCATCCAGCGCATCGTCGCGACCCTGTCCGCCCACGTGGCCGCCGAGTCGGGCCAGCGCCGGTCGCTGCGCTTCGACATGGGCACCCGCTGCGGGCCGCGCTACCTCGACATCCTCACCCTTCGCCTGCCGAAGACCTCGGCCGCCTACGGCTCGGGCGCCTGCAACACGGGGCCCTTGCTCGCGGACGTCCGCTCCGCGCTCCCGAAGGGTTCGGGCCCGCGCAACGCGGTCGTCTTCGCGCCGTCCATCGCCTGCAGCTCGATGGCGGGCTTCGGCGAGTTCCGCTACGACGACCGGCCGGGCTCGGCGAACGTCTCCAACCAGGGCGGGTTCGTGGCGGTCAGCTTCCTGCTCAACAGCGGCGTGGCCCTCCACGAGATCGGCCACAACCTCGGCGCCGTGCAGATGTCGGCGCCGCACACGGACGTCTACGCGCACTGCTGGGACAAGGACGACGTCATGTGTTACCCCTACACCCAGTACCTCCCGCGCTCGCCGCTGCGCCCGTGCGACAGCCCGCGGGTCGAGCCGTTCGACTGCGGCAAGGACGACTACTTCAACCCGGATCCCGCCCCCGGCAGCTACCTCGACACGCACTGGAACGTCTACGACTCGGCGTTCATGTGCCCGGTGGCCGAATGCGTGCCCATCCCGCCGCCCGCCGTGGCCGCCCCGCCTGAGCCGCCGCCACCTCCGCCGCCGCC
>JAUJME010000051.1:6637-9197 GCA_030447005.1 Solirubrobacteraceae bacterium
CGCGGCCGGCACCGCCGGCGGCGCCCGCCCCGGCGACCACCCGCCCCCGGAGCACCCCGGCGCCCGCGGCCAAACCGCGCGCCAAGCGCAAGAGCACCCGTTGCAAGATCCGCCGCAAGGCCGGCAAGAAGGTCCGCCGCTGCCCGAAGCGCGGCGTCATGCGAGGTCGCTAGGCGCGGCGAGGGCGGGAGCGCCAGTCGCGGCGGCCCTCTCCGCGCGGACGCGGTTCGAGATCCGCGAGTGAGGGCGGGCTACCGGGGGGCGGCCTCGTCCCGCACGACCCGCGCGAAGGCGCCGAACAGCGCCTCGGCCTGCTGCGCCTGGCGCGGCAGGCAGCGCTCCCCGGCCGCCCGCAGCTCTGCCGGGTCGACGCCCGCCTGGTCGATCCACGCGCCGTAGTTGGCGTACCAGTCTTCGAGCAGCGGCCCGTCGGCCTCGGGATGGAACTGCACGCCCCAGGCGGCCCGGCCGGCGCGGAAGCCCTCGACCGACGCGCCGCCGCGGCCGAGCAGCTCGACGGCGCCCGGGGGCAGCGAGAAGCCGTCCTCGTTGAAGTGCAGGGCGAGGACCGGGGCGGGGAGGGCGCCGAGCACCGGGTCGTCCTCCGCGGCCGCCGCCGGCTCGAGCTCCCACCACGCCACCGTCCGCCGCTCGAGGCGGCCGACCTCGCCGCCGAGCGCGTGTGCGAGGAGCTGGCCGCCGAGGCAGATGCCGAGCACCGGCACCTCCCGCGCCACCGCCTCGCGCAGCAGCGCGGCCTCGGCCTGCAGCGCCGGCTCCGACGCGATGTCGCGGACGGACTGCGCGCCGCCGAAGGCGACGATCCCCGCGACCTCTTCGAGGCCGGGCAGCGGGTCGCCCGCGGTCACCCGGCGCTCGTCGAGCTCGACGCCCGCCGCGCGCAGCGGCGCGCCCGCGAGCCCGAGGGACGGGCGCTCGAGATGGTGCAGGCAGGCGACGACCGGCGGGGTCACCTCCGCAGCGTAGGACCGCGCGCTGAGGCGCGCTTGAGGCCGTTCTGCTGTCCTGGGGCGGGTGCGCCGCCCCGCCCCAGGCCTGCTCCCGCGCCTCGGCGCGCTCCTCCTCGCCGTCCTGGCGGCGGTGGCGATCGGGATCGCCATCGGCGGGGGCGACGAGGCGGTCGAGGTCCCGAAGACGGAGGTCCCCGAGCCGCCCGCGGTCCGCGCCGACGAGGACGTCGAGCCCTTCGCCGACCCGTTCGTCTACGACCCCGCGGAGCGGCGGCGCTTCGAGCGGCGGGCGGCCGCGGGGTCGAGCCATCCGATCTACGCGTTCTCGCCGGGCGGCGCGCCGGCGAGCGCGGCACGCACCGCGCGGTGGCGGGAGCTCGTCGAGCGCGCGGCCGAGCAGGCGGGCGTCGACGCCGACCGGCTCGAGGGTCTCGTGATGCTCGAGAGCGCCGGCCGGCCCGACGCGATCGCGGGCGGCGACATCGACGGTGCGGCGGGCCTCACCCAGATCCTCGCCGAGACGGCGCAGAACCTCCTCGGCCTCCAGGTCGACGTCGCGCAGAGCAAGCGGCTCACCCGCCGGATCGCCCGGGAGCGCCGCCGCGGGAGGGAGACGAAGGCCCGGCGCCTCGAGCGCCGCCGGGCGCAGATCGACCAGCGCTTCGACCCGCGCCAGGCGCTCGCCGCCACCGCGCGCTACCTCACGCTCGCGCGCAAGCGCTTCGGCCGCCAGGACCTCGCGCTCGTCTCCTACCACATGGGCATCGGCAACCTGGAGGGGGTGCTGCGCGCCTACGCGGGCGCGAGCGGCGACGACCGGCCGATCGCCGAGATCGTCGAGGAGGCGGAGCTCACCTACGCCCAGGTCTACTTCGACTCGGGCCCGCGCCGCCACCGCGACGCCTACACCCGCCTCGCCCGGCTCGGCGACGACTCCTCCAACTACTACTGGAAGCTGATCGGGGCCCAGGAGATCATGCGGCTGCACCGCGAGGACCCCGGCGAGCTGGCCCGGCTCGCCGCCCTGCAGACCGCCAAGAACTCCGCCGAGGAGGTCCTGCACCCGGCGGCCGAGACGGAGCGCTTCGAGCGGCCGTCGGACCTCGAGCGCGCCCGCCGCGCGGAGCGGATCGTCCCCTTCCCCGACCAGCCGGCGCGCCTGGGCCTCGCGCGCGAGCGCCAGATGGGCGAGCTCGCGCGGCGAGTCGAGCGCTCGCCCGCGCTCTACCAGGGGCTGCGGCCGGAGGCGCTCGCGCTGGCGATCTACATCGGCGCGCAGGTGCGCGAGCTCTCCGGCGACCCGACGCCGCTGCGGGTGACCTCGACCGTCCGCGACGCCACCTACCAGCGCCAGCTCGTGCGCCGCAACGGCGAGGCGACGCGCAACTACTCGCTCCACACGACGGGCTACGCGTTCGACGTCCGCCGCCGCTACGGCTCCCGCCGCCAGGCGCTCGCCTTCCAGTTCGTGCTCGACCGGCTGCGGGCGCTCGACGTGATCGCCTGGGTGCGCGAGCCGGGCGCGATCCACATCACCGTCTCGCGCGACGCCCAGCCCCTCCTCCCGCTGCTCGACCGGATAGAACCCG
>JAUJME010000376.1:0-1253 GCA_030447005.1 Solirubrobacteraceae bacterium
CGCCATGGGCGCGGCCGGGCTCGAACCGGCGACCCCCACGTTGTAAGCGTGGTGCTCTGACCAACTGAGCTACGCGCCCCGCCCTAGCAGCGTAGGCGGTCGGTCGGGCAAGATCCCCGGGGATGAACGCCCGCGTCGCCAAGACCTTCTCCGAGCGGCCCGTCCGCACCATGCTCCTCGTCCTGGTCGGCGTGATCCTCGTCGCGTCCGCGATCTACGCGGTCGTCGAGGAGGTCTCCTACGGCGACGGCCTGTGGTGGGGGATCGTGACGGCGACGACGGTCGGCTACGGCGACATCTCGCCCAAGACGCCGGGGATGCGGCTCGTGGCGGTCACCGTGATGTTCACGGGGATCGTCACCGCGGCCATCGTCACCGCCAGCCTCGCGGCGACGATCGTCTCGACCAAGCTCCGCGCGGCGAACGAGACGCAGGCGATCGACGACGACTTCGACTACGTCATCGAGCGGGTGCAGGAGCTCAAGCGGCGCCACCTCGACGACGAGCGCGGCGACGACACCGTCCTCCGCGCCGCCCACTCGCTCATCGACGCCCACCGCAACGGCTCGCGCGGCGACCTCGACGCGCACGTCGACCGCCTCGAGGAGGCGGTCCGCCACCAGGAGCACACGGACGCCTGAGCCGCGCCGCGCTCAGAACCCGTGCGTGAGCCCGCCGTCGACGGTCAGCGACTCGCCGGTGACGTAGCTCGCCGGAGCGGAGCAGAGGAAGGTGACGGCCGCCGCGAGCTCGGCCGGCTCGCCCATCCGCCCGGCCGGGATCGTGTCGCGCACGCGGGCCTCGGCCTCCTCGCGCGTCCCGCCCTCGATCACCCGGTCCGTGGCGATGTAGCCGGGGAGGACCGCGTTGAGCGTCACCCCGTCGGCCGCCGCCTCGCGGGCGAGGACCTTCACCGCGGCGAGCAGGCCCGGACGGTGGGCGTTGGAGAGCTGCAGGGCCGCCGCCGGCTCACGGGCGACGTAGGACCCCACCACGACGACCCGACCCCATCCGCGAGCCCGCATGCCCGGCAGGACACGCTCGAGGACCGCCATGGGGGAGAGCACGAGGGAGCGGTGCGCCGCCTCCCACTGCTCGCGCGGGATGGCGAGCGGGTCGGCGTTGCGCGGCGGCCCGCCCGTGTTGGCGACGTAGATGTCGACCGGCCCGAGGGCCGCCTCCACCTCGCCGACCAGGCCCGGGACGCCGTCGAGGTCCTCGGAGTCGAAGACGAAGCCCTGCCCGCCGACCTC
>JAUJME010000376.1:1353-2483 GCA_030447005.1 Solirubrobacteraceae bacterium
GGCTCGGCCAGCGCCTCGTCGAGCGGCACGAGCTCGATCGACGTCCCCCGCAGCGCGGTCATCATCCCGAAGCGACCGTCGCTGACCGCGTCGACCGCCGCGACTCCGAACCGGGTCCCGAGCACGCGGTCGTAGGCGAGCGGCGTCCCGCCGCGCTGGACGTGGCCGAGGATCGTCATGCGCGACTCGAAGCCCGTGCGCCGCTCGATCTCGCGCTCGAGGTCGACGGCGATCCCGCCCAGCCGGACGTGGCCGAACGCGTCGGTCTGGGCGGCGTCGCCGGAGACTTCGCCGTCCTTGGCCTGCGCGCCCTCGGCGACCACCACGATGGAGAAGGTGCGCCCGCCGGCGTGGCGGCGGCGGATCCGCTCACAGACGTCCTCGACGTCGAACGGCCGCTCGGGGACGAGCACCACGTCGGCGCCCCCGGCGATCCCCGAGTAGGCGGCGATCCACCCGGCGTGGCGGCCCATCACCTCGACGACGATCACCCGGTTGTGGGACTCCGCCGTCGTGTGGAGGCGGTCGATCGCGTCCGTGGCGATCTGCACCGCGGTCTGGAAGCCGAAGGTGAAGTCCGTTCCCGCGAGGTCGTTGTCGATCGTCTTCGGGACGCCGACCACCGGCACGCCCTCGTCCGCGAGCTTCTTGGCGACCCCCAGCGTGTCCTCGCCGCCGATCGGGATCAGCGCGTCGATCCCGCGCGCCTCGAGCGTCCGGCGGACGCGCTCGCCGCCGTCCTCGCCGTCCTTGTACGGGTTCGTCCGCGAGGTGCCGAGGATCGTCCCGCCGCGGTGGAGGATCCCCGAGGTCGACTGGTGGGTGAGCTCGATCGCCTCGTCGGCGAGAACCCCGCCCCAGCCGTGGCGGAAGCCGACCAGCTCGTGGCCATGGACGTTGATCCCCTTGCGCACGACGGCCCGGATGACGGCGTTGAGGCCGGGGCAGTCGCCGCCCCCGGTGAGCAGGCCGATGCGCATCTTGGGCGAGGCTACATCGTCGCGCGGCAGGAGCCGGGGGCTCGGGGCCGTCTTGTCCTACACTGCCGGTCCTGTACGGGGGGCGTAGCTCAGTCGGTTAGAGCGCCGGCCTGTCACGCCGGAGGTCGCGGGTTCGAGTCCCGTCGCTCC
>JAUJME010000052.1:0-3300 GCA_030447005.1 Solirubrobacteraceae bacterium
CCTTGGTGTTCCAGTCGAGGATCGACTCCATCGTGTCCTCGACGGAGAGGATGAAACACGCCGAACACTGAGGCTGCTCTTCGAACCCGACGTTGAACCAGACCGGGGAGTTGAACGCCGCCATCTGGTGCAGCAGGACGTGCGTCAGCTCGGCCTCGAACGTGTCGCCGTCCTCGACGGTCGCGAAGTAGCCGCGCTGGCGGCCCCAGTCGGCGATGGTGCCGGCGACGCGGCTGATCATCTGCTTGACCGAGTGCTCGCGCGCCGGCGAGCCGAGCTGCCCGCGGAAGTACTTCTGGGCGACGATGTTGGTGGAGTTCTGCGACCACGCGGCGGGGAACTCGACGCCGCGCTGTTCGAACGCGACCCGGTCGCCGTGGCCGATGCGCGCGTCGCGCGTCTCCCACTCGACCGCGTCGTACGGATGCACGCCCGGCCGCGTCAGCAGCCGCCGGACCGTGAGGGGCTGGCCAGGCGCCGTGGCCTGGATGAGTGCGGTCTGCGGGGTGGCTGCCATCGAAGGTCTCCTCTCGTCTGCCCCAGGAGGCGCGGCTTGCTCTCCGGGCGTCGCGAAGGTCGCGGGCAGATGAGATTGAGGCTGGGGTCGGACGGATCGAGGGGGTCGTCGCTGCGGCGCGCGAAAGGCCCGCTACGACCGATATTCTACCTCGGCGAGGAGGGCCGCCCGCCGCGCAGCCAATCCGCGAAGTCCTCCCACGCGGCGCTCGCGCGCCACCCCGCCTCGGCGGTCGCGTGGCGCGCGCCGGCCAGCCAGCGCGGCTCCCAGGCGAAGAAGCGCAGCAGGCCCCAGACGAGCGCGACGAGCAGCAGCAGTCCGCCGAGGACGGCGAGCACGACGAGCGGCGCGGGAGCGTCGTCCGCCCCGCGGTCGAGGCCGCGCGTCGCCGTCGCGACGACGGCGCGGTCGGCCGCCGGACCCGTGGGCGAGGCGGCGGCGGGCGGCGTCGGAGCGGCGCCCGGAGGCGCCGGCGTCGCCGGCGTCGCCGCGGGCGCGCCGCCGGTGGTCCCCCCCGCGGGCGCGCCTCCGGCCGGCGTGGCGTCAGACGCGGCCGGCGCCTCGCCGCGCTCTTCGGCGCAGCGGTTGCGCGTGCGTTCCTCGATCGCCTCCTCGAGCGCCGCGGGGAAGTCGGGCGCGTACTGCTCGATGTCGCTCGGGATCTGGCCCCGCGCGCTCTCGAGATCGGCCTGGGCGTGCTTGCACGGCGTGATCTGGCCGTCCTGCTGGTAGTCGGCGAAGACGTCGTCGAACGCGTCGGCGTACGCGGGCGCCGCGGCGATCGTCGCCGCCAGCGCCGCGAGGACGAGGGAGCGGCGGAGCATGACCGGCCACGGTAGTGCAACCGTCCCGGGCGGCCGCGGGCGTAACGCCCGCGACGGCGTTGCTGCGCCGGGGCGCTCGGGCGCGAGTGAGCGCGCTACTCCGCCACGACCACGTTGATCACGCCGAGGGCGAGCAGGGTGATGCACCCGAGGCCGAGCACGACGAGCAGCAGCGCGACCGCGCGTTCGGCCGGCAGCCAGCGCGTCTCGTCCGCGGCTGGGACCGCGGGGGCGGTCCGGGCGGTCCGTGCGCGGCGCGCGGTCCGCATGCGGCGAGCGCGCTCGGCGCGAACGCGCTCGCGCTCGCGCTCGGCCCGGCGCCGCTCGCGCCGACTCTGCCGCCGGCCGGGCGCAGCCGCCTCGTCGAGCTCGTCGAACTCGAAGGTGTGCTCGGCGGTCGCGTCGCGCAGCGCGCGGTCATCCGCCGCCCGGTCGACCGCGCGCTCGCGCCTGAGGCGCTCCATCTCGGCGGCAGCGATGCGCTCGGCCTCGGCCTCGGCGGCGCGCGCCGCGGCCTGCGCCTCCTCGGCCCGGAGCGCCGCCTCGTCGCTGATCCGCGACAGCTCGTCGAGCCGCTGCTCGAGCGCCGCGCGGGCCGCCGCCTCCGCCGCCGCGCGCCCCTCCGCCTCGACGCCGGCCTGCGCGGCCTGCTCGGCGCGGCGCTCGGCGTCCCGCAGGGCATCGTCGAGCAGCGCCGCGCGGTCGCGCGCGGCGGCGAGCTCGGCGTCCGCGCGTGCCTCGCGCTCACGCAGGCGGTCGGCCGCGTCCGCGAGCTGATCGCGCCGGGCCGCCGTCTCGCGCGCGTGCTGCTCGCGCACTGCGGCGACCGTGGCGTCATGCTCGGAGCGCACCGAGGCGAGCGCCTGGTCGTGCTCGGCGCGCAGGGCGGCGGCGGTCTCCTGCTGCTCGGCCCGGGCGGCGTCGAGAGCCGCGACGTCGCGGCCTCGGTCGGCCAACTGCGCGCGGAGCAGAGCGAGCTCGCGGTCGCGGTCGGTGAGGTGGTCGCGGAGTCGGGCCAGCGCCTGGTCTCGGTCGCTGAGGTCGTCGCGCAGCGCGGCGATGGTCTCGTCCTGCTCGGTCCGAACCGCCTCGAGGGCGGCGAGGGCCTGATCGCGGTCGGCCAGCCCGGCTTGCGCGCGCGTGAGCGCACGCTCGCGCTCGGCGACCTGGGCCTGCGTCGCGGCGACGTCCTCGGTGAGCGCACGGCGCGCGGCGTCGACGTCGTCGCGCAGCTGGGCGATCTCGGCGTCAGCCGTCTCGAGGCGCGACCGGCGATCGGCCAGCTCGTCCTGCGCCGCCTCGAGCTCGCGCGCGGCGGCCTGGGCCTCGTCGCGCGCCTCGTCGCGCTCGCGGGCGCGGAGGGCGACCTCGCTGCGCAGCGCGTCGCGGTCGCGGACGGCGTCGGTCAGCGCGGTTTCGGCCGACTCGAGCCGCTGGGCGTCCTCGTGCGCGCGGGCCAGCGCGGCGTCGCGCTCGCGCGTCACGGCGCTCGCCGTCGCCCGGGTCTGCTCGAGCTCGGTGCGGACGCCGCCGAGGTCGGTCTCGAGCGCGGCGAGTCGGCCGACCGCGCGGTCGCGCTCGGCGCGCATGGCGTCGAGCGCATGACGGCGCTGCGCCTCGTCGTCCGAGACCTCCGCGAGGCGGCGCTCGAGGTCGTCGGCGTGCGCCGCAGCCGCGGTGAGCCGCTCGCGCAGGCGGTCCGCCTCGGCCTCGATCCGGGCCAGCCGCTCGACGTCGGCGACCTGCTCGTGCAGCGCCGCGACTTCGCGGTCGCGGGTCTCGAGTTGGGCGCGGAGCGCGTCGGCGTCGCGAGTCGCGCCGGTCGCCTGCTCGCGCAGGTCGCCGGTCTCCTGCTCGGCGGCGGCGACGCGAAGGCGTAGGCCGGCGAGCTCGTCCTCTGCGGCGGCGGCCCGCTCGCGCAGCTCTTCGAGGCGGCGGTCGCGTTCGGAGACCGCGGTC
>JAUJME010000052.1:3400-9075 GCA_030447005.1 Solirubrobacteraceae bacterium
GGGCCTGCTCGCGGAGCTCGTCGAGGCGGCGGTCGCGCTCGGTGACCGCCGACTGGGCTTGCGAGCGCAGCTCGGTGAGCTCGCGCTGCAGCTCGTCCGCCCGCGCGCGCAGCGCGTCGGCCTCGGTTGCGCGGTCGCGAAACGGGTCGAGCTCCGCGGCGAGCGCCATCCGCTCGGCGGTCACCACGGCGAGCTCGTCGCGCACGGTGGCGAGGTCGCGCACCTGCTCGCGCAGGGCGTCAGCCTCCTCGCGCGCGCGGTCGCGCTCGGCCTGGCGCTCGTCGAGCTGGCGCCGGAGCGCCTGGGCCTCCTCGGACGCCTGGCCGACGTCATGCAGCCGGCTGCGCAGCTGCTCGGCCTCGGCCGCCTCGGTCTGCAGCTGGGTGCGCAGCTCGTCGAGCTCGCCGACCAGCGCGGCGGTCTGCTCCTGGGCCGCGGCGCGCGCGGCCGCCACGGCCTGCGACGCCTCGGTCGACTGCTCGGTGGCCGCGCGCTCGGCGGCGGCGACCTGCTCCTCGCTCGCCTCCTGCAGCCGCTGCAGCGCGCGCTCGGCGGCGGCGG
Organism: Solirubrobacteraceae bacterium; assembly: GCA_030447005.1. Next base: position 3,962 of record JAUJME010000052.1, read on the forward strand.
CACGGCGATCGGCCTCGCCCGCGCGCGCCTCGAGCGCCGCGGCGCGCTCTTCGTGGTCGCGCGTGCGCGTGCGCGCCTCGACCGAGCGCTGCTCGAGCGCCTCCAGGCGCTGGCCGGCCTCCGCGGCGACCGTCTCGAGCCGCTTGGCCCGGCTCGTCTGCTCGCGTAGCTTCTGCCGGAGCTCCGCCTCGGCCGCCTGCGCACGGCGCAGCTCCGCCCGGACGTCCTGCCCCGCGCCGGCGAGGTCGGCCGCCTCGCGCGCCTCGCGGGCGTGCTCGCGCGCCTGGGCGTACGCGACCCGAAGCTCCGCGAGCTCGGACCGCGCGGCGTGCGCCGTCTGGTCGGCGCTGCGGCGGGCGCCCTCGATCTCGCGCAACCGGGCGTGCAACTCGGCGGTGTCCGCGGACGCCTGCTCGGCGCGTCGAGCGCGCTCGGCCGCCTCGCGCAGCTCCTGTTCCAGCGGGCCGATGCGCTGCACCGTGGCGGCCGACTCGTCGGCCTCGCGGCGCGCGTCCGCGAGCGCGCGCTCGAGCTCGAGGGCGCGGTCGCGGGCCCGCGCCAGGCGCTGCTGCGCGTGCTCGGCCGCGTTGCGCGCCTCGTCGCGCTCGCGCGCCATGCGTTCGGCGCGCTCCAGCTCGCGCGTCGTCTCCGCCAGCCGGGCCTCGGCGAGCCGCCGCGCGTCCTCCGCCTGCGTGATGCGCTGGCGGGCGGCGCGCACGGCCGCGGCCGCCTCGGTGCGCGCCTGGACCGCCGCGTCGCGGGCCGGGAGGGCCTCGTCCAGCGCGCGCTCGGCCTGCGCCCGGGCCGCCGCCTCCTGCTGCACGCGCTCACGCGCCGCCTCCTGCACGCGCGCGAGCTCGGCGCGCAGCTCCGCGGCGGCTCGCTCGGCCGCCGCGCGCCGCGTGCGCTCGTCGCGCAGTGCCGCGACGTCGACCTCTGGAGGGGGCGCGGGCGCCGGCGCGGCGGGACGCCGGCGGACCTCGCTGCGCTGCGGCCGCGGGAGGTCGACCAGGTGACGCCCGGCCTCGAGCGCGAACGCCGCGTTGCGGGCGGCGATCAGGTCGGCGGGCGCGGAGAAGGCCGCCCGCCACACCGGCGCGTCGGGGCCGGCGAGCGGCGCCGCGTCGTCCGGACCGGGCAGCGCGGTGAGCCGGTGCGTGCGCCGCCCGTCGTCGATGACGAGCAGCGGCGGAGAGAGCCGCTCGCGGTGCTCGGCGTTCCAGCGGCCGGAGATCCGCAGCAGCGCGGTGTCCGGCGTGGCCGAGACGTGCTCGAAGCGCTCGACCAGGAACTCGGCCATCCCGCGCGAAGTCTAGGTTTCGGCCCGGAGGGCGGCGAGCGCCGCCTCGAGCACCGCCTCCGGCGGCCGGGTGGCGTCGAGCACGACGAAGCGCGCCGGCTCGGCTGCCGCCAGCTCGTCGTAGGCGCGCGCGATCGCCGCGAAGAAGGCGTCGGCCTCCCGCTCGAGCCGGTCGGGCGCCTCGCCGCGGACGTCCTGGCGGCTGCGGCCGGTCCGCGGGTCGAGGCGCAGCAGCAGCGTGCGATCGGCGACCAGCCCGCCGGTGCCGAAGTCGTTGACGGCGCGAACCTGCGCGACGCCGAGCCCGCGTGCCGCGCCCTGATAGGCGAGCGACGAGTCGACGAAGCGGTCGAGGACGACCGTGCGCCCGGCGTCGAGCAGCGGCCGCACCCGCTCGGCGACGAGCTGCGCGCGCGCGGCGGCGTACAGCAGCGCCTCGGCGCGCGGATCGACGGTCAGCGCCGGGTCCTTGACCAGCGCGCGGATCCGCTCGGACAGCTCGACGCCGCCCGGCTCGCGCAGCAGGTCGGCGCCGAGCGCGTCGGCGAGCGCCCGCGCGAGCGTCGTCTTGCCCGCCCCGTCGATGCCCTCGATCGTCACCAGCACTCGTAGGATCATGTCGCGTGACCCCGCTGCCCGGCACCGAGCGCCATCCGCACGCCCGGGCGGTCCTGAGCGGCGAGCCGTCGCACGCGTACCTCTTCGCCGGCCCGGCGGGCAGCGGCAAGGAGGAGGTCGCGCGCGAGTTCGCCGCCTCGCTGCTGGCCGAAGGGTCCGACGACATCGCCGGCGCGGCGGCGCGCGTGCGCTCCGGGGCGCATCCCGATCTGACGTGGATCGCGCCGACGTCGTCGGCCGGGCTGCTGCGCGGCGACATCGACGAGCCGGTCGTCGCGGCGGCCACGCACACGCCGTTCGAGTCCGCGCGGCGCGTGTTCGTCATCGAGCAGGCCGACTCGCTCAACGACCAGGCCGCCAACCGGATGCTCAAGACGCTCGAGGAGCCGCCGCCGTACGCCCACCTCATCCTGCTGACGTCGCGGCCCGGGAAGGTGCTGCCGACGATCGCCTCGCGCTGCCAGCAGGTGCGCTTCGACGCCCCGTCGCCCGCGCGACTGGAGGAGATGCTCGCTGCACGGGGCGTGGCGCCCGACGTCGCGGCGGCGTGTGCGCGGCTGGCGCTCGGCGACTTCGAGCGGGCGCTGCGGCTGGCGCTGGGCGACGGGCCGGCGCTGCGGGCGGACGCCGAGCAGTTCGCGCGCGCGTGCCTCGCCGGGACGCTCGCGCAGGCGCCGTGGCTCGACGTCCTGCGGCGCGCCCGCGAGCTGGGAGCGGCGGCCGCCGCCGAGGTCGAGGCCGCCGCCGCCGAGGCGGTCGAGCTGGTCCCGAAGAAGGAGCGCAAGAAGCTCGAGCGCGAGGCGGCCGAGCGCGCGCGTCGCGCCTCGCGGCGATCGGTCCAGGCGGGGCTCGACCAGGGGCTCGAGCTGGTGGGCCTGTGGCTGCGCGACGTCGGCTGCGTGGCCGACGGCGTCGAGGACCTCGTGCTCAACGCCGACCGCCTCGAGGCGCTGCGCGAGGACGCCGGCGGGCGCTCGTCGGCGGTGCTGCGCGCGGCGCAGGAGCGGGTGGAGGAGACGCGCCGGCGCTTCGACCTCAACGTGAGCGAGGAGCTCGCCCTCGAGCAGCTCGCCTACCGGATCGCCCGGCTCGCCGAGACCTAGCCTGCGGGGATCGGGCCGAGCTCGGCGGCGTGCCCGTGCAGCTCGTGCGCGCGAAAGCGCGCGAAGTGCCGGTGGTCGGGTCCGTGGAAGTCGCTCGAGCCGGTCGTCAGCAGGTCGAGGCGGCGGCAGACGTCGACCAGGAGCTCGACCTGCGCGCGCGCGTGGGTGACGTAGAAGGCCTCGATGCCGTCGATGCCCATCCCCTTGAAGCGCTCGGCCGTCGCGACGACGGCGGGGTCGGCGTCGATGTCCCAGAACGGGTGTGCCCAGACGGCGACGCCGCCGGCGGCGTGGATGACGTCGATCGCCTGCTCGACCGTGGGGAACGTGCGGGCGCGATAGGCGGGCCGGCCGGGGATGAGGTAGGCGACGAGCAGGGCGCTGAAGTCCTCGAGCTCCTCGTCGCGCAGGCGCTCGGCGTTGTCGGGATGCCCGAACGCGGCCTGCGCCAAGTGGGGTCGGCCGATCGGCTTGCCCTGCGCCCGGCGCTGCTCGAGCACCGTCTCGTCGATCGCCCAGCCGAGCTCGGTCAGCGCGTCGCGCATCCGGTCGGCCCGCGCTCCCCGGTCGTCGCGGTAGCGCGCGAGCTCGCCGAGCAGGCGCTCGTCGCGGTGGTCGATCCCGTAGCCGAGGATGTGGAGGTCCTCGTAGTCGTCCTGCACGCTTGAGATCTCCGCCGCGCGCACGATGTCGATGCCGCCGAGCTCGGCGGCGGTCGCGAGCGCCTCGTCGACGCCGTCGACCGTGTCGTGGTCGCTGAGCGCGAGCAGCTCGACGCCCGCCTCCTTCGCGCGCCGCACCACCTCGGCGGCGGGCAGCGAGCCGTCGGAGTGGATCGAGTGCGACTGGAGGTCGAACGTGGGCCTGCTCACGGTGCCGGAGGTTCTAGCGGGTAGGCAGCCTGCGATGCCCTCCGCCGCCGAGAGCGCCTGCCGCTCGTACGCGCGGTTCGTCCTGACCCAGGCATATCCGCTCGGATATACTCGTCGACCATGGACGTGGCCACGACCATCCGCCGCGCACGCCGCGCCGCCGGCCTGACGCAGGCGGTCCTCGCCGCCCGGACCGGGACCTCGCAGGCGACGATCTCGGCGTACGAGTCGGGGAGGAAGCGACCGTCGGTGGCGACGCTCGAGCGTCTCCTCGCGGCGGCAGACGCCCGGCTCGTCGTGCGACAGCCCGGCGTGCCCTCGGAGGAGCGCCTCGCCCGCAACGCCCGCGCGCTCGAGGAGGTGCTCGCCCTCGCCGAGGCACTGCCCGTCCGCCATGCGCCGGAGCTGCGCTTCCCGCGGCTGGCCCGGTGACGCTCGCGGAGCGCATCGTGGCGCTGCACGACGCGCTCACGGCGGCCGACCTTCCGCACGCGTTCGGCGGGGCGATCGCGCTGGCGTACTGGACGCTCGACCCGCGCGGCACGAGCGACGTCGACGTCAACGTGTTCGTGCCCGCGCCGGAGGCTGCATCCGCGCTGCAGGCGCTGCCGCCGGGGCTCGACGTGCCGGACGGCACGGCCGAGGTCATCGCGCGCGACGGCCAGGTCCGCGTCTTCTGGGACGAGACGCCGGTCGACCTGTTCTTCGACTACGCGCCCGTCCACGCCGACGCCGCGCTGCACGCCCGGACGGTGCCGTTCGCCGGCGGTCGGATCCCCGTGCTCGGCCCGGTCGAGCTCGCGGTGTTCAAGGTCATGTTCGACCGCACCCGTCACTGGGCCGACGTCGAGGCCATGGCCGCCGCCGGAACGCTCGACCGCGAGTCGGTCCGCGCGTCGCTGGCGACGATGCTCGACCCCGACGACGCGCGCTTCGCGCGGCTCGACGACGCCGTGCGCAGGGGCGAGGAGGACCCGGCGGCGCTACCCTGTGCGTCCCCTCGACGGGCCCCGCCGCCGTAGCTCAGCTGGTAGAGCACTTCACTCGTAATGAAGGGGTCAGCGGTTCGAATCCGCTCGGCGGCTTGCCCGTGGCCCAGCGCCGCGTCCGCCGGGATCCCGGCCCGGCTCGCTTCATCGCCTCGTCGGCCCGGACGCGGTCGGCCCGGGAGCGTCGCGAAACACGCGGGCGTGCATCGTCGCGTCACCTGACGTCGAGCCA
>JAUJME010000377.1 GCA_030447005.1 Solirubrobacteraceae bacterium
TCGCCCGCCGGCCAGGTCGCGACCTCGCGCTCGGCGACGTCGACCATCAGCGACTCGTAGCGGCGCATCCGGTCGCCGTGGAACGGCGGGAGCATCAGCTTGCGCTGGCGCAGGTGCGGCGAGCCGTCGAGCAGCAGGACCGAGTCGGGGCCGAGGAAGGGGAGCAGGATCCGGTTCGCCTTGCCGGCGTGCAGGAGCGCGGGGTCGCCCGTGAAGATCTCGCGAACCGCGTCGGGATGCGACATCAGCACCCACTCGCCCTCGTTGGCGATCCGGATCGTGAAGGTGTCGCCGTAGGTGTCGCGGCAGCGCTCCATCCACGGCCCCGGCCGCTTGAGCCAGCCGACGGTCTGGAACGGGCGGGGATAGCGCGGGCCGGGCGGGACCTGGGCAGGTGACATACCGCACGGTATGCCTATACTGGGCGGTATGTCAAGTGTGCGACTCGTCACCAACGCGCCGCGTGGCGCTCCATCACGCCCCACCCCTCAGCCAGCCGCCCCGCGCCGGGCAGCTCCCCGGTGAACGTGCCGAACGGCTGCTCGTAGTCGGAGGAGACCACCACCAGCCGCTCGCTGCGGGCACGGGCCGCCTCGGCGCGGAACCCCAGCGCGCCCTCCTCCGCGAACAGCACCCCGGAGAGGTCGGCGGCGAACTCGACCGGCCCGACCTCGTGCGCGGCGCCCTCGATCCAGATCGACCGCTCGGACGCGGCGGGGTCGTCGTGCAGGCCGGCGACGAGGTTCCACGCCACCGCGGTGCCCGACTCGAGCGCGCCGACGCCCGCCGACCAGCGCCATGCCGTGTGGCGGGCGTGGTAGCCGGCCGAGTCGTCGATCACGCCGCGGGCGTCGATCTCCACGCGGCGGTCGCCGATCGCCGCGAAGCCGCGCATCGGCACCCCGCCGCGCTTGCGCGTCCATGCGTACTGCGCGCCGTGCGGCGAGATCGTGTCGATCCCCTCGCAGGCGTGCGCATCGAGCGACAGGTCGATCTCCACCGTCCCGTCGCGCACCCGCACGCGGTCCTCGCCCACCTCGACGCCGCCGCGCCCGTGGACCGTGCGCTCGGCGAGTGTCCGCTGCGCGCGGTCCCAGACCGCCCACCAGGAGACGCGCAGGATCCCGATCCGGGCGCTCGCCGCGCAGAGCATCACCTCCGGCCCGAAGCAGCCGACCCAGCGCCACTCCTTCAGCGGGCGCCCGCCGCGCAGCAGCGGCATGCGGCCCGAGCCGTCGCCGGGCAGCGGGACCGACAACGGCGGGCGCGCGCCCGCGGGGCCGCGCCAGGGGACGACCGTGGGGGCGGGCACGCAGCGGACGTTATCCTCCGGCCGCATACGGGCTGCCGCCGTTCAGCTGAGCTCCACCCCGGATCGCGAGCGCAACCTCGCCGCCGCCGACCGGCTCGTGCGCGAGGCCGCCGCCGCGGGCGCCGAGCTCGTCGTCCTGCCGGAGAAGTGGCCCGTCCTGGGAACGGGGGAGCAGACCGCCGCCGGCGCCGAGCCGCTCGACGGCCCCGCGCTCTCCTGGGCGCGCGCCACCGCGCGCGAGCTCGGCATCGACCTCGTCGCCGGCTCGATCTCCGAGCGCCTCGCGGGCGAGGAGAAGAACGCCAACACCTCCGTCCACATCGGCCCGGACGGCGAGGACCGCGCGCAGTACCGCAAGGTCCACATGTTCGACGTCCAGGTCGGCGACACGACCTACCGCGAGTCCGACCACGAGCAGCCGGGCACCGAGGCCGTCCTCACCGCGACCGCGGGCGGCGTCGAGGTGGGGATGTCGGTCTGCTACGACCTGCGCTTCCCCGAGCTCTACCGCGTGCTCGCGACCGCCGGGGCGCGGATCCTCGTCGTCCCCTCGGCCTTCACGCTCGCCACCACGCGCGAGCACTGGGAGATCCTGCTGCGCGCGCGGGCGATCGAGGACCAGGCGTTCGTCGTCGCCGCCAACCAGGTAGGCGAGCACGCGCCCGGCCTTCGGTCCGGCGGACGGTCCATGATCGTGGACCCCTGGGGCGTCGTCCTCGCCCAGGCCCCCGACAAGGAGACCTTCGTGATCGCCGACCTCGACCTCGACCGCCTCGACGAGGTCCGCCGGACGATGCCCTCCCTGGCCAACCGCCGCCCGGAGGCCTACCGGCTCGCCCAGGTCACCCTCACCTGAGATGGCCTCCACGACGCGCCCCTCCGCCGTCGACAAGCGGCGCCTGATCCTCGACGCCGCGGTCCGCGTCTTCGCCCGCCAGGGATTCCACACCTGCCGGGTGTCGGACATCGCCGACGAGGCGGGCGTCGCCTACGGGCTCGTCTACCACTACTTCGGCTCCAAGGACGAGGTGCTCGACACGCTCTTCCTCGAGCGCTGGGACGTGCTGCTCGACGCGATCGGCGAGATGGAGCGGCGGGAGATCCCCGCGCGGGAGAAGCTCTACGGGATCGCCTCGTTCATCGT
>JAUJME010000378.1 GCA_030447005.1 Solirubrobacteraceae bacterium
GGTGGCGTCGGGCGGCCCGAGCGGCGGAACGCCTCCTCGAGCTCGAGCACCGCGCGGTCGAGCGGCGTGGCGCCGCGCGGGCCGCGGCGCCGGCGCGCCACGCGCCAGCCCGCCAGCGCCACGAGCGCGACCGCGGCGATCAGCGCTCCCGCGATGAGCCGCCCGCGCCAGCCCCCGACCGCGCCGGCCTCGGCGGTCTCGGCCGCGCCCGGCCCCATGCCGCGCCCCGTCGAGTCCTCGAAGAGGTCGCGCCGCAGGCTGTCGCCCGAACGCCGGGCGGGCGCCGCCGCCGCGTCGGGGTCGGGGCCGCCGGTGACCTGCGAGCGCGCGACACCGGTGAGCGCCGCCACCTGCGAGCGTGCGGGGGCCTGCCCGGGCGTCGGGTCGAACGTGACCCAGCCGTAGCGGTCGAACCACGCCTCGACCCACGAGTGCGCGTCGGTGTCGCGGACGATCCACGCGCCGCGGCGCTTGGAGTAGCCGCCCGGGGAGAAGCCGGCGGCCACCCGGGCGGGGACGCCGCCCATGCGCAGCAGCAGCGCCATGGCGCCCGAGTACTGCTGGCAGTAGCCCTCGCGGGTGTCGAACAGGAAGCCCTCGAGCGTCGCCACGTCGAGGGGTGGCTGAGCCGGGCGCTCCTCGTAGACGAATCCGCGCGAGTGCAGGTAGCGGTCGACCGCCACGACGTACTCGTACGGCGTGCGCGACTTGCGCCGCAGCTTCTTGGCGAGCTCCCAGGTGCGCGCGTAGGCCGACCGGCGCAGGGCCAGGTCGCCGCTGCCGCGCTCGTCGAGCTCGGGGTACTCCGCGCGCGGCTCGCCGCGCGCGCCGAACGCGGGGAAGCGCACGTAGGCCGCCTCGACCGGCGTCCCCTGCCGCCCGCCGGGCCGCAGCCGCTCCGGCAGGTCGTCGGGAAACGGGATCCGCAGGACGAGGTCGTCGGCGCGCTGGCCGCCCTGCCCGACGCCGGCCGCCGCGAGCTCCGCCCGGCTCGGCCGCGGCGTGTAGGAGCGCACGCCGTAGGAGTCGCCGCGCCGCAGGTCGACGGAGGTCACCCAGCGCCCGGCCTCGGCCGAGCGCCGCGCCCGGCGCGACGGGTCCTTGACCTCGAGGATGGTCCCCGGCCCCACCACGTCGGAGGAGCGCACTTGGCGCACGGAGACCTCGAACTCGCGCGTCCACGCCCTCCGCGACGCCAGGCTGGGCGGGACGAGCGTCTCGAGCACGGAGGAGTCGGCGATCCCGCGCTCCGACCAGCCGCCGCCGTCGAAGTCGTCGAGGCTGGCGGCCTTCCAGTACTCCGGGCCGCGGCCGTCCTTGGCGGTCACCCGCAGGACCTCGCGGCGCTCGCGCGGCCAGTCGATGGGCCCGTAGCGGTGCGACCAGTCGAAGCGCGCGGCGCTGGCCGGGCCGAGCCCCTCGGCGAAGGTGCGGTAGTCGAACCAGGGGTCCTCCCGGTCGGCCGCCCCGGCCAGCGGCAGGGCGCCCGCCAGGGCGATCCCCAGCAGCGCCGCGATCCCGAAGCCGGGCCGCAGCGGCAGGCGCTCGAGCCACAGGAAGCAGACGGTGAGGGCCGCCAGCGCGCCGCCGAACAGAAGCGGCCGCGCCCCGCCGAGGGAGACCGCCGGCGTGGCGGCGAGGACGAGCAGGACCGCCAGGGAGAGGAACGGATAGCCGCGGCCGGCGGCGCCCCGCGGCCACAGCGCCAGCGCTCCCGCCACGACGCACAGCACGGCGCCGGTGAGGGCCAGCACGTCGGCCGGCCAGGGGTCGGCGCCCGAGTACGGCAGGCGGACGGTGGCCAGCGCGTCGGCGCCGCGGCCCAGCCCGTCGCCGAGCTCGACCCACCGGCGCGGGCGCAGCAGCCCGAGGTCGAGTCCGGCGGCGCCCACCGCGGCCACGAGCCCGGTCGCCACCGCCGCAGCCCGCCCGGCCGCCGCCGCCGCGCGGCCCGGCAGCCGGTCGCACGCCCACACCGCCACCGCGACCGCCGCGCCCGCCACCACCCACGCCAGCGCGCGGCCGAGCGCCAGGCCGTCGACCATCCGCGCCCACTGGGCGACGCCGAGCGAGGCGAGCAGCCCGTAGCCGACCAGCCGCGCGACGGCGGCCGGCATGATCGCGGCGGGCGCCCGGCGGCTCACCGCGCGGCGGCCTCGGCCTCGCGCTGGCGCAGCTCGATCCGGCGGATCTTGCCCGTCAGCGTCTTCGGGAGATCGGTGACGAACTCGATGCGCCGGGGGTAGGCGTAGGCCGACAGCCGGTCGCGCACGAACGCCTTGATCTCCTCCGCGAGCTCGTCGCCGCCCTCGAACCCCTCGGCGACCACGATGAACGCCTTGACGACGTTGCCGCGCCGCTCGTCGGGCGAGGCGACCGCCGCGGCCTCGCGCACCGCCGGGTGCTCGAGGCAGGCCGACTCGACCTCGAACGGGCCGATCCGGTAGCCCGC
>JAUJME010000379.1 GCA_030447005.1 Solirubrobacteraceae bacterium
GGCGCGCAGGTGGTCGTCGCCGACGTCAACGAGGAGAAGGGCCAGGCACTCGCCGGCGAGATCGGTGCACGGTTCGTGAGGGCCGACGTGACCGACGCCGGCCAGGTCGAGGCCGCCGTCGCCGCGGCGGCCGAGGCGCCCGGCGGCCTACGGATCTCGGTGCACTGCGCGGGCGTCGGCTGGGCCGAGCGGGTGGCGCACAAGCGGGGGCCGCACAACCTCGAGATGTTCGAGAAGGTCATCGCGATCAACCTCGTGGGCACGTTCAACGCCCTGCGCTTCGCCGGCGCCGCGATGTCGGCGAACGAGCCCGACGGCGACGACGGCGAGCGCGGCGTCTGCGTGAACACCGCGTCGATCGCGGCGTTCGACGGGCAGATCGGCCAGATCGCCTATGCCGCGTCGAAGGGCGGCGTGGTCGGCATGACGCTGCCGGCGGCGCGCGACCTGTCGGGCGTGGGCATCCGCGTCAACACGATCGCGCCGGGGCTGTTCGACACGCCGCTGCTCGCCGCGCTGCCCGAGGAGGCACGCACCGCGCTGGGCCAGACGATGCCGTTTCCCAAGCGCCTCGGCCTGCCCGAGGAGTACGCGCGGCTCGCGGTCCAGGTCGTCGAGAACACGATGCTCAACGGCGAGACGATCCGGCTCGACGGCGCGCTGCGGATGGCGCCGAAGTAGCCGTCGGGCACGCCCGGCGCCGGCGGCGCCCCGCGCTGCGCATCCGGGGAGCCCCCAAGCGACGCCCGGGGGCGCGGCTCAGTTCAGGCGCTCGACGATCATCGCCATCCCCATGCCGCCGGCCACGCACATCGACTCGATGCCGTAGGTCTTGTCGAGCGTCTCGAGGTCGTTGAGCAGCGTGGTCATGATCCGCGCGCCGGTCATCCCGAACGGGTGGCCGAGGGCGATCGCTCCGCCGAACGGGTTGAGCTTGTCGTCGTCGATCCCGAGCTCCTCCTTGCACGGCACGATCTGCGCGGCGAAGGCCTCGTTGATCTCGACGACGTCGATGTCGTCCATGGTCATCCCGGCCTGCTTCAGGACGGCCTGGATCGCCGGGATCGGGCCGAGGCCCATGATCTCCGGGCGGATCGCCGCGACGCTCGACGCGACGATGCGCGCCTTGGCCTTCAGGCCGAGCGACCGCGCCTTCTCGTCGCTCATCACGAGCGTGGCGGCGGCCCCGTCGTTGAGCGGGCAGGCGTTGCCGGCGGTGACCGTGCCGTCCTCCCTGAACACCGGCTTGAGCGACGCGAGCTTGTCCATCGTCGTGCCCGGGCGCGGGCCGTCGTCCTTGGCCACGACCGTGCCGTCCGGCAGGGTGACCGGGACGATCTCCTTGTCGAAGTGGCCGGCGGCCTGGGCGTCGACCGCGCGGGTCTGCGAGGTGACCGCCCACTCGTCCTGGGCCTCGCGGCTGACGTTGCAGCGCTCCGCCACGTTCTCGGCGGTCAGCCCCATCGGGATGTAGACGTTGTACTTCGACTCGGGTGAGCCGTCGAGCATCGGGTGGAACGGCACGTTGGCGCCCGTCGCGCGCGACACGGCCTCGGAGCCGCCGGCGATGTACTGGTCGCCCTCGCCGGCCCTGATGGCGTGCGCGGCCATCCGGATCGTCTGCAGCGACGACGAGCAGAACCGGTTGAGCGTGAGCGCCGGCACGTGGTGGTCGATGCCGGCGAGCAGGCCGGCGTTGCGGCCGAGGTTCACTCCCTGCTCGCCCTCGTGGTTGGCCGCGCCCCACATGATGTCGACGGTCTGGGCGAAGTCGACCTCGGGGTTGCGCTCCTGCAGCGCGACGAGCGGCACGGCGGCCAGGTCGTCGGCGCGCATGTCCTTCAGCGACCCCTTGACCGCGCGACCGATCGGCGTGCGGACGGCGTCGACGATGACTGCCTCGGGCATGTCGGAACTCCTGTGTGAGGACCCCGGCGTCGCACTCGCGGGGCGGTTTATCCCCCCGACGTCGCACTCGCGGGGGCCGTATCGGCACGAAATCTACCGAACGACCCGCGGACGGGGCGACCTGGCCCGCTGGTGGCGGGACAGGCCGCCCCATCGGGGTCGGTGGGATCAGGCCGCGGCCGGCTCGGCCGCCCGCTCCGCCGCGACGTCGAGGACGATCGCGCCCTCGTCGCCGTCGCGGGCGGTGACGGCCGTGCCGTCGGCGATCCGGCCGTCGAGGATGGCCCGGGTGAGCTCCCTCTCCAGCGTGCGGCGCAGGTGGCGCTGGAGCGGCCGGGCGCCGAACGCCTCGTCGAAGCCCTCGCGCGCCAGCCGGGCCACGAGCGCGGGCTCGACCTCGAGCGCGACGCCGCGCTCGGCGTGCAGCCGCTCGGCGATCCGGCCGACCATCAGCCCCGCGATCCGCTCGACGTGCTCGGGGCCGAGGGCGTCGAACGTGACGACCTCGTCGATGCGGTTGAGGAACTCGGGCAGGAACGCGG
>JAUJME010000380.1 GCA_030447005.1 Solirubrobacteraceae bacterium
AAGGTCCTCGAGGAGAAGGACCCGGCCGCGCTGCCGTGGGGCGACCTCGGCGTCGACATCGTGATCGAGTCGACGGGCCGCTTCACCAGCCGCGACGACGCCGCCAAGCACCTCCAGGGCGGCGCCAAGAAGGTCGTCATCTCCGCCCCCGCGAAGGGCGAGGACATCACCGTCGTCCTCGGGGTCAACTTCGACAAGTACGACTCCGCGTCCCACGACGTGATCTCCAACGCCTCCTGCACGACGAACTGCCTCGCGCCGTTCGCCAAGGCGGTCCACGAGGCGGTCGGCATCACCCACGGGCTGATGACGACGATCCACGCCTACACGGCCGACCAGCGCCTCCAGGACATGCCGCACTCCGACCTGCGCCGCGCCCGCGCCGCCGCGATCAACCTGATCCCGACCTCGACCGGCGCCGCCAAGGCCGTCGGCCTCGTGCTCCCCGAGCTCAACGGCAAGCTGCACGGCTTCGCGATCCGCGCCCCCGTCCCGACCGGCTCGGTCGTCGACCTCACCTTCGAGGCGAGCCGCGAGACGTCGGTCGACGAGGTCAACGACGCGCTGCGCGCCGCCGCGGAGGGCCCGATGAAGGGGATCCTCCAGTACACGGAGGACGAGATCGTCTCGACGGACATCGTCAAGAACCCGCACTCCTCGATCGTCGACTCAGGCCTCACCGCGGTCCTCGACGGCACGCTCGTGAAGGTCGTCTCCTGGTACGACAACGAGTGGGGCTACTCCAGCCGCTGCGTGGACCTCGTCCAGCAGCTCCTGTAGCGGCAGTGCGGACGCTCGACTCACTCGAGGGGCTCGAGGGCGAGCGGGTCCTCGTCCGCGTGGACTTCAACGTCCCGCTGGACGAGGACGGCTCGATCACCGACGACGCCCGCATCCGAGCGGCGCTGCCGACGCTGACCGAGCTGCGCGAGCGCGGCGCGCGGCTCGTGCTCGCCGCCCACCTCGGCCGCCCCAAGGGGCACGACCCCAGGCTGTCGCTGCGCCCGGCGGCCGAGCGGCTCGGCGAGCTGCTCGGTGTCGAGGTGACGCTCGCGCCGGCGGTGGTCGGCCCGGAGGTCGAGGCGCTCGCCGACGGCTTGGGGGAGCGCGGCGTGCTGATGCTCGAGAACGTCCGCTTCGAGCCGGGGGAGACCAGGAACGACCCCGAGCTGGCGAAGGCCTACGCACGGGTCGCGCCGATCTACGTCAACGACGCGTTCGGGGCGGCGCACCGTGCCCACGCGTCGACCGAGGGCGTCGTCCGCCACGTCGCGCGCTCCGCCGCCGGCCGGCTGCTCGAGCGCGAGGTGACGGTGCTGCGCAGCATCCTCGACGACCCCGCCCGCCCGCTGGTGGCGGTGGTGGGCGGCGCGAAGGTCACCGACAAGATCGGGGTCATCGACGCGTTCCTGCGCCGCGCCGACACGATCCTCATCGGCGGCGCGATGTGCTTCCCGTTCTTCGCCGCCCAGGGCCGCGAGATCGGCTCGTCGCTGTGCGAGGAGGAGGGGATCGAGCCCGCCCGCCGCGCGCTCGCCCAAGCGGGCCAGGTCGGGGCCTCCGGCGGCCTGGAGCTCCCGGTCGACCTCGTCGCCGCCGCCGATTTCAGCGCGGACGCCGAGCCGCAGCCGCTCGACGGCGTCGACGTCCCCGACGGCCTGATGGGCCTCGACGTCGGCCCGCGGACCGCCGAGCACTACGCGGCGGCGATCGCCGGCGCCGGCACGGTCTTCTGGAACGGGCCGATGGGCGCCTTCGAGCTCGAGCCGTTCTCGGCCGGGACCCGCCGGGTCGCCGAGGCGGTCGCGGCCGCGCCCGGCACCACCGTGGTCGGCGGCGGCGACTCCGCCGCGGCGATGGCCCAGTTCGGCCTCGACGACGAGGTCGACCATCTCTCGACGGGCGGCGGCGCCTCGCTCGAGCTCATCGAGGGCCGGGCGCTGCCCGGCGTGGAGGCGCTGTCTTGAACCCCGCCCGGACCCCGTTCATCGCGGGCAACTGGAAGATGAACAAGACGATCGCCGACGCTGAGGCCTTCATCGGAGGGCTGCTCCCCCGGGTGGCCAGCGTGCAGGGCGTCGAGATCGCCATCTGCCCGCCGTTCCTCGCGCTCCAGGCGATGGTCGACTCCGCGCGCGGCTCGCAGGTCGGCGTCTACGCGCAGACGATGCACGAGGCCGACTCGGGCGCCTTCACCGGCGAGGTCTCGGCGCCGATGCTCTCCGAGATCGACGTCGACGGCGTGATCCTCGGCCACTCCGAGCGCCGTGAGCTGTTCGGCGAGACCGACCGGGCGCTGGCGTTGAAGGTGCCGCGCGCGCTCGAGGCGGGCCTCACGCCGATCCTCTGCGTCGGCGAGACCGAGGAGGAGCGCGAACGCGGCGACACGGAGCGCAAGCTGCGCCACCAGGTGCAGGAGGGCCTCGAGAAGGT
>JAUJME010000381.1 GCA_030447005.1 Solirubrobacteraceae bacterium
ACCGCGCCGAGCGCCATCAGCAGCCGCTCCCACTGGAAGTTGGCCATGATCAGGTAGAAGCCCTTGTGCTCCTGGCCGAGCAGGTGCTCCTGGGGGACGAAGACCTCGTCGAAGGCGAGCTCCGCGGTGTCCGACGCGTGCCAGCCCATCTTCTCGAGCTTGCTCGCCCGCACGCCGGCCTCGCGGTCGACGATCAGGAACGAGAGCCCGGCGTGGCCGCCGGACTCGGTGGTCTTGACCGCGGTCACGTAGAAGTCGGCCCGCACGCCGTTGGTGATGTAGGTCTTGGCGCCGTCGACGAGCCAGCCGCCGTCGACTCGCCGCGCGCGGGTGCGGATCGAGGCGACGTCGGAGCCCGCGTCCGGTTCGGTGATCGCCAGCGCGCCGATCTTCTCGCCGGCGATGGCCGGGACGAGATAGCGCGCCTTCTGCTCCTCGGTGCCGAACTTCCAGACGGGCGGCGTCGCGATGCTCGTGTGCGCCCCGATCCCGGCCGCCAGGCCGCCCGAGCCGCAGCGCGCGAGCTCCTCGGCGAACACCGCGTCGGCGAGGTAGCCCGCCTCGCGCCCGCCGTAGCGCCGCTCGTACTTCAGGCCGAGGTAGCCCTCGCGCGCGCAGGCGGCGAACACCTCGCCGGGGAACCAGCGCGCCGCCTCCCACTCGTCCGCGTGCGGCCGCAGCTCGGCCGCCACGAACTCGCGGACCTCACCGCGCAGCGCCTCGAGCTCGGGCGTCGCGAGCGGGCTGGGGCCGGGCACCCGGCGAAGGGTACGAGCCTACGGGCTAGGGTGGCGCGCGTGCTGCGCGTCTGGCAGGCGGTCGCCGCGGTCACGCTGTTGGGCGCCGTGCTGCGCCTCTACGGGATCGGCGAGCAGAGCTACTGGTACGACGAGATCGCGACGCTCGGGGTGATCGAGCCGGCCTCGGTCGTCGACGTGCTCGCGCGCGTGCGCGACACGCAGGCCACGCCGCCGCTCTACTACGTTGCGGCCTGGGCGTGGAGCCAGCCGTTCGGAACGGGCGAGGGTGCGTTGCGCGCGCTCTCCGCGCTGGCGGGGACCGCCGCGGTGCTGTTCACCTACCTGGCCGGCGCCGCCCTGCACTCGCGCCGCGCCGGGATCGCCGCGGCGCTGCTCGTCGCGGTCAACCCGATGCTCGTCTGGTACGGGCAGGAGGCGCGAGCCTACGGGCTCGTGATCGCGCTGGCCGCCCTCTCGCTGTGGCTGACGGCGCGCGTCCTCCAGCGGCCGAGCGCCGGGCGGCTCGCCGCGCTGGCCGCCGCCGGGGTGGCGCTCCTGCTCACCCACTACTTCGGCGTCTTCCTCCTGCTGGGGGAGCTGGCGGCGCTGCTGTGGCGGCTCCCCGCCCGCCGCCGGGCGCTGGTCGCCGCCGCGGTCCCCGCTGGGCTGGTGGGCGCGGCGCTCATCCCGCTCGCCCGCATCCAGCAGGCCGACGGGCGCGTCGAATGGATCGGCGGCAGCCCGCTGGGCGAGCGCGCCGCCGAGGTGGGGCGCGAGCTCGCGACCTGGGACGCGGGGCTGATCTCCGCCAGCTCGCCGGCGCCCGGCGGGCCGTGGGGCGTGCTGGCGCTCGCCGGGGTGGTGACCGCCGCGGCGCTCGCCGCCCTCGCGATCCGCCGGCGCGCGCCCGGTGCCGCGGTCGCGGTCGCGATCACCGGGATCGCGCTCGGCGTCCCGCTGCTGCTCGCCCTCGGGTCGCTCGACTTCTTCAAGGACCGCAACCTGATGGCCGCGTGGCTGCCGCTCGCCGTCGCGCTCGGCGCGGGGCTCGCCGCGGCGCGGACCCGCCGGGCGCGGGCGGCGGCGGCCGCCGCGGCGGGGCTCGTCGCCCTGGCCGGCATCGCGGTGACGCTCCAGGTCGCCGCGCGGCCCGAGCTCCAGCGGACGGACTGGCGCGGGATCGCCGCGCGCCTGGGTCCGCCGCGCGAGGGCCGCGTCGTCGCGGTCCGCCCTGCCTATGAGTGGGTCATGCTCGCCCACTACGGCCACCGCCTCGGGCCGGTGACGCCCGGCGTGGCGGTGCGCGAGAGCGTGGTGATCGGGCGCGAGGCCGGCGACGTCGCCCGGACGACGCGGTCGAACCCCGGCGCACGGGTGGTCGCCCGCTCGCGCCCGGGCGAGGTGCCGTTCGTGCGCGCGCGCCTGGCGCGGCCTGTGACCTTCACCCACGAGCAGGTGGAGGCGCTGGGGCCCGATGTCCTCTACGAGCCCGGGCCGGCCGCCTCCGCGTGGCTCGACGCCTTCGCCGCACAAGCGACCGCGCTGCGCGCGGCCCCTGCCGACGCCGCCGAGCGCGTCGCCCGGATCCCGCCGCCACCCGCCGAGCTGCCGGTGGCGCGCGGGTGGTTGCGGTCCCTGCGCGCGGCGGGGCGCGACCCCGAGGCGATCCGCCGGGCGCTGAGCGCGCTGCCGG
>JAUJME010000382.1 GCA_030447005.1 Solirubrobacteraceae bacterium
CGCGCGCCGCGGGGTGGCGGAGCGGGCCGGGGCGCCCGCGGGGGCGACCGCCCGGTCGGCGGCGAGCGCGCCCCCGCGCGACCGCGGGCGCGCGCCGCGGGCGGCGCCGGCGGCGGCGGCGTCGGCGAGGCGGTCGGCGAGGGCGGCGGCGACGCCGGCGCCCAGCCGCGCCGGCGCGACGGCGAGCGCGCGCAGCAGGTCCTGGGCGTACAGCTGGCGCTCGGCCGCCGCGCGCAGAGCGGCCGGGACGCGCGGCGCCACGAGCACCGCGCCGGCGCCGACGGCCGCCGACCCCAGCGACAGCAGCACGCCGGCCACCGTCGGATGCGGAAGGCTCGCGCCGATCAGGTCGGCGAGCGGCGCGCCGGCGAGGCCGAGCACGGCCGACGCGCCGGCGAGCGTGCCGGCGGCGGCGAGCATCGGGCGCCTTCCCGCGACGCCGGCGGCCCCCGACCGCGCCGCCGCCAGCGTCCCGCGCGGGCCGCTCCCCGGACCGCCGGACGCCTGGGCCGGCCCGTGCCAGAGGACGAGCGCCGGACGCAGGAGGTACGCCGCCGCGCCCGCGCTCGCGAGCAGGACGAGCGCCAGCCAGCCCAGCCGGTCCTCGGACGCGACGACGATCGCGTCCTTGCTCCAGAACGCGGCCATCGGCGGCACGGCGGCGATGGACAGCGCGCAGATGGCGAACACCGCGAACGTCCGGCGGTCGTCCCTCCCTGAGCCGGCCAGCCGGGACAGCGACGTGGAGCCGCGCTCGTGCTGCAGGACGCCTGCGGTCAGGAACAGCCCGGCCTTGCCCGCCGCATGGGCGACGACGTGGAAGAGCGCGACGGCGGGGCCGCCGGCGGCGACGCCGACGAACATGAGCCCCAGCTGGCTGGTGGTCGATCCGGCGAGGACGCGCTTGAGGTCGTCCTGCGCGAGCGCGATGACGGCGCCCGCCACGGCGGTGACCGCGCCCACCCAGCCCGCGAGCTCGAGCGGCCAGCCGGCCAGGAGGTCGTGCGAGCGGATGAGCAGGTAGACGCCGGCGGCGACCATCGTCGCCGAGTGCAGCAGCGCCGAGACCGGCGTCGGCCCGGCCATCGCGCCCGCCAGCCACGTCTGCAGCGGCGCCTGCGCGCTCTTGCCCATCGCCGCGATCACGAGCCCCGCCCCCACGAGCGCGCCCAGCGCGCCGTCCGGCCGCTCGGCGCCGAACGCCAGCGTGCCGGCGCCCGCGAAGAGCGCCAGCACGGCGAGGTACAGCCCGGCGTCGGCGGCACGCGTCGTCAGGAAGGCGCGCACGGCGCCGGGCGCCGCCGCCGGGTCGTCGCGGTTGAAGGCGATCAGGCGGGCCGACAGCGCGCCGACGACCTCCCAGAAGACGAGCAGCGTGAGGTACCCGTCGGCGAGCACGAGTCCCTGCATCGCGCCGAGGAACCCGAGCAGCGCGGCCTGCGCCGACGCGGCGCGCGGCTCGTCGGCGAAGTAGCCGGCGGCGTAGACGACCACGACGAGGCCGACCGTGGCCACGGTCGCCGCCATCGCGGCCGACAGGCCGTCGAGGCGCAGCCCGGCGTCCAGCCCGTCTCCGGCCGGCAGCCACGTGAACGTGCTCGTGGTGCTCGCGCCCGTCGCCGCGGCGACGAGCAGCGCCCACGCCGGCACGGCACTCGCCGCCGCGGCCAGCGCGCCGGCCGTCCCACTCCGGCGCCCCGCCAGGCGCGTCGCCGCCGCCCCCGCGAGCGGGACGGCGACGCACAGCCACAACAGCGCGGCCATCAGCCCTTCAGCTCCGTGAGGTCGTCGAGCTCGGCCGTCCTGCGGTGCCGCCAGGCGCTGATGACGAGCGCGAAGCCGACGGTGGCCTCGAGCGCCATCAGCGTCATGATCACCAGCACGAAGAACGGTCCGCTGGCGGCGTCCGGGTGCGCGTAGCGCACGAAGCCGACGACGTTGAGCATCGACGCTCCGAGCAGCAGCTCGACGCCCATGATCACCATCACCGCGTTCGTCTGGCCGAGGACGCCGTAGAGGCCGATCCCGAACAGCACGGCCGCGACCGCGAGGATCACCGGCAGCGAGATCACGCCGCCCCGTCCCGGTGATCGCCGAGCCCGTGGTCGCGCGGCTCGGTGCTCGCGGCCGGCAGACGGAGGCGGCCGCCCTGCTTGGCGAGCAGGATGCCGCCGACCATCGAGAAGAGGATCGTCACGCCGGCGAAGAGGAACGTGAACATCGAGCGTCCCATGACCTCGAAGCCGATCTGCCGGACGTCGACCGGGTCGCCGACCACCGCCGCGGGCCAGTCGGTGGCCACGGCGAGCGCCGCGAGGGCGATCGCGACGGCGATCGCCACACCCGCCGACCGGCGCTTGTCGTGCGTCATGTCCATGCCCATGAGGCCGCCCGGGTCGGGCATGAACATGACCATGAAGAAGACCATGAT
>JAUJME010000053.1 GCA_030447005.1 Solirubrobacteraceae bacterium
GGCCGGTCGCCGAGGCGATCCGCGCGCTCGAGGCACGCGGCGACGTCCGCTACGCCGAGCCCAACTACGTCTACCGGGCGTCCGCGACGACCAACGATCCCCTGCTCGGCCGCCTGTGGGGCCTGCGCAACACGGGCCAGTCCGTCAACGGGACGGCCGGCCTGGCGGGTGCCGACGCCGGCGTCACGGCGGCGTGGGACCGCTTCACCGGCGCGGCGGAGACGGTGGTCGCGGTCGCCGACACCGGCGTCTCGCCCGACCACCCTGACCTGGTGGCCAACCTCTGGTCGAACCCGGGCGAGACCCCGGGCGACGGCGTTGACAACGACGGCAACGGCTTCGCCGACGACGTCCGCGGCTACGACTTCAGCGCCCGCGACGGCGACCCGCGCGACCTGCACGGGCACGGCACGCACGTCGCCGGCACGATCGCCGCCGCCGGCGACAACGGCCGCGGCATCACCGGCGTCACCCAGCGGGCGCGGGTGATGGCGGTCCGCGTCCTGGGCGCGGACGGCTCCGGCTCGCTCAGCGACGTCGCCGACGGCTTCGACTACGCGGGCGACAACGGCGCCCGGGTGGTCAACGCGTCGCTCGGCGGGCCGGGCAGCTCGCGGCTGATGCACGAGGCGATCGCCGGCCATCCCGAGACCCTCTACGTCGTCGCCGCGGGCAACGAGAACACCGACAACGACACCCAGACGGCGTCGTTTCCCTGCAACGACACCTCGGCCAACCTGATCTGCGTCGCCGCGACCGACCAGCGCGACCAGCTCGCCGGCTTCTCGAACCGCGGGCGGTCCTCGGTGGACCTCGGGGCGCCCGGCGTCAACGTCCACTCCTCCGTCCCGGCGTGGGACACCCTCTATCAGGAGGGGTTCGAGTCGGGGCTCGGCGGCTGGACGACCACCGGGTCCTGGGGCGTGACCGGCGAGCGCCACTCGGCCGGCTCCGCCTCGCTGGCGGACTCGCCGGGGGCGCTCTACGCCAACCGCACCGTCTCCTCGGCCCGCAGCGGCCTCATCGACCTCGGCGGCCGGGCCGGCTGCGTGCTCGGCTACGACGTCGCGCTCGACACGCAGGAGGGCTACGACCATCTGCGCGTGCAGGTGATCAGCGGCGGCGTGACCCGGACGGTGCAGCAGTGGAGCGGGCGGACGGAGAACGTGGGCTTCGTGCCGGTCGAGGCCGAGGTGGGCGCCGACGGCGCCCAGGTGCAGATCGCCTTCGAGCTCGTGACGGACGGCTCCGACGCGCGCGACGGGGCCTGGATCGACGAGGTCGTGATCTGGTGCACCCGGCCCGCGACCGACCGCTACGGCTACATGTCCGGGACCTCGATGGCGACCCCGCACGTCGCGGGGGCCGCGACGCTGATCTTCGGGCGGCGGCCCGGTGCGACGGTGGCCGAGATGCGCCGCTGGCTGCTCGAGACGGGCAAGCCGCTCGCGGGCCTCGCGGGCGCCACGGTGACGGGTCGCCGCCTCGACGTCGCCTGGGCGCTGGCCGCCGCGATCGACCCCGCCCCCGTCGCGACGGCGACGCCCGCCACCGGGCTGAGCGCCGGCGGCGCGACGCTCAACGCGACCGTCGATACCGGTGGGGCGGAGACGGGGTTCGAGTTCGAGTACGGGCCGACCGCCACCTACGGATCCCGTGTCGCGGTGGCGCCGGCCCTCGCGGCGGCCGGCCCGCAGGCCGTCTCGCACGCGCTCTCCGGGCTCATCGCGTCGACCACCTACCACTACCGCGTGGTCGCGATCCGCGGCCATCAGCGCTTCCCGTCGCCCGGCGCGACCTTCACCACCCCGGCGCCGGGCGCCGCGCCCGTCGCGACCCCGGCGCCGACGCCGGTTGCCACGCCGGTTGCCACGCCGGTTGCCACCGCGACGCCCGGGCCGGCCGCCCCGCCGGCACCGCGGGCCACGCCGGCGCCCTCCGCCACGCCGGTGCCGGCGCCCGCTCGCCCGGCTGCGGTCGCCGGGCCCGAGCCGGCTGGGATGGCGGCTCCGGCGCCACCCCTGGAGCCGCGGCCCGCGGCGCTCGTTGCTCCGCCGCGCCGCGCGCTCGTCGCCTGCCGGGTCGCCGGGCGCGGCACGAAGGCGAAGGTCCGCTGCGCGGTCCGCACCGCCGGCCCGGCCCGCGCGACCGTGCGCCTCTCGCGCGGCGGGCGGACCGTCTCGCGGGCGGCGGGCCGGGTGGGCGCCGGCGGCCGGCTTCCCGCCCTCGACGGCCGCCGCGTCCGGGCGGGCGAGCACCGCGTGACGGTGGCGCTGCGGCCGGCCGGCGGGGCGCGCCGCACGCTGACCGTGTTGGTGCGCCTGCGCTCACCGGCGCGGTAGCGTCCCCGGGCATGCCCCGGATCGGCGACCGCGACCTGCACGTCGAGCGGCGCGGCGACGGCCCGCCGCTCCTGCTCATCCAGGGGATGAGCGCCCACAGCGGCCACTGGGGCGAGCCGCTCCTCGACGCGCTGGCCGAGGACTTCACCGTGGTGACCTACGACCACCGCGGGACGGGTCGCTCGGGCCCGGCGGAGGAGGACTTCACGATGGCCGACCTCGCGGCCGACGCCGCCGGCGTCCTCGACGCGCTCGAGCTCGCGTCGGCCCACGTCCTCGGCGTCTCGATGGGCGGCATGGTCGCCCAGGAGCTCGCGCTCGCGCGGCCCGAGCGGGTGCGCAGCCTCACGCTCGGCTGCACGATGGTCGGCGGCGCCGACACGGTCCGCCCGTCGCCGGAGGTCC
Organism: Solirubrobacteraceae bacterium; assembly: GCA_030447005.1. The sequence continues at coordinate 2,748 of JAUJME010000053.1, forward strand.
TCCAGCAGCTCGCCGAGGCGCTGCTGGGCAACGACCCCGAGCTCACGCTGCGCACGGGCTACGAGGTCAACCTCTCCGTGGGCCACCGCGCCGATCCCGCGGCGTGGGAGCGCTTCCGCGAGTCCGCCGTCCGGCTGCCCGTGCCGCCCCAGGCGCGAATCCGCTTCATGCAGGCGATCGCCGGGTTCGACACGACCGCCCGCGCCGGCGCGATCGCCGCCCCGGCGCTCGTGATCCACGGCACCGCCGACCAGACCGTCCCGATCGGCAACGGCGAGCAGGTCGCGCGGGCGATCCCCGGGGCGCGGCTCGAGCCCATCGAGGGCGCGGCGCACTTCTTCTTCTGGGAGGCGCCCGAGCGCACCGCCGAGCTCGTGCGCGCGCACGCGCTGGCCGTCGAGTCCGTCCCCGGTTAGGAGCCGACTCCTAGCTCTCGCGCCGCCAGCGGGCGGCGGCCTCGGCGGTGGTGGACACCCCGAGGGCGGCGCGGGCGGCGGCGAGCCGCCGGACGATCGTGCGGTCCGACCAGTTGAGCGCGCGCGCCGCCTCGGCGAGGGTGGCGCCGCCGGCGATCAGCTCGAGCACCCGGCGCTCCTCCGGCCCGAGCGCGGCCGGCGTCCCCGCCTCGAGCAGGCGGACGGCGCCCAGCCGGGCGAGGTCGTCGTGGAGCCGCGCGAGGACGGCGGGGTCGGCGACGACCGCGACGATCCCGGCCCCGCGCGCCGCCGCGAGCACCGCGGCCTCGGCGTCGGCCGCTGCGGCGACCCGTCCATGGCAGACGAGCCGGCGGGCGGCCAGGCGCCAGTCGGCGCCGACGGCGAAGCCGTCCTGCACGCGCCAGCCCGCGCCGGCCAGCTCGGCGGCCAGCGCCGCCGCCGGGCCGGGCTCGCGGCTGAGTGCCAGCGGCGGGGCGGCGCTCATGCCGCGCCGGCGGCGAGGACGGCGGCGGCCTGGCGGCGGGAGCGCGCGCCGAGCTTGCGCATCGCCGAGCGCACCAGCGTCTCGACCGTGGAGCGCGCGATTCCCAGCCGCAGGGCGATCTCCGGGCTGGTCAGGCCGGCTCCGACCAGCTCGAGTACCTCGCGCTCGCGCGGGCTCAACGGTCCGCGCGAGCTGGCCGGCGCGGCCCGCCGGCGGGCGCCGGCCGCGCGCAGTGAGCGCCGGACCCGCCCGAGCATGAGGGCCTGCGCGCCCCGCTCGGCCAGCGCCTCGGCTCCCTCGAGCCGGACGCGGGCGCCTTCGAGGTCCCCGGCGCGGCGCGCCGCCTCGCCGGCGGCCCAGGCGCAGCGAACCTCGCAGCGCAGCTCGAGGCCGCGCCACAGCGCGGCCGCGCCGGCGAAGCGTCGCTCGGCGGCCTCGTCGTCGCCGGTCGCCAGCGCGGCGACGGCGCGCAGCTCCTCGCGCGCGGCGCGGGCTGCGCGCGGCGCGGGCCCGGGCGGCTCGGCGGCGACGACGACGGGCTCGCCGGCCTCCAGGCGCGCCCACGCCACCGCGGGCAGGGCCGGGTCCGCGCCCGCCTCGAGCGCGCGGCCGGGCTGGCCCGCCAGCCACGCCACGCCGGCGCGCGCCGCCCGCAGGACGGGTGCGTCGCCGTCGCGCAGGATCTCGTGCGCCTCGTCGGTGCGGGCGCCGTCGGCCAGCGCCAGTCCGAGCGCCGCGCGGATCCGCCCGGCCAGGCCGGGCTCGGTGGCCGCGCCGAGCGCTGCCCGGAGGCCGTCGATCGCGTCGGGGGACGACCCGTGCGCGGCGATGCGCGCGCTCAGCCGCCCGAGCGCGAACTCCGCCTCGCGCCCGCGCAGGCCGAGCTCCGCGCAGCGGCCCTCGAGCTCCGCGCAGACGGCCTCCGCCTCGGCGGGCGCGACCTGCTCGCGCCAGGCGCGCGCCAGCCACTCGCCCGCCTCGCACTCCAGGGCGACGTCGCCGAGCTCCCGCGCGGCCAGCAGGCCCGCCCGCAGATCCGCCGGCGCCGCCGGGTCGCCCGCGTTGCAGCGGGCGATGCCGATGACGCAGCGGCTCACGGCGCTGTCGACGCCGAGCGCGCGCGTGCGCTCGAGCGCCGCATAGAAGCGGGCGTCGGGCTCCGCCGAGCGGCGCGCGAGCTGATGGGCCTCCTCGATCGCCAGCCGCGCCTCGGTGACGCCGCCCGAGCCCTCGACCGCCGCGAGCCCGGCCCGGATCGTCTCCCGCGCGGCGTCGTGCTCGCCCTGCGCCCACCGCGCTCGCGCCTCCCACAGGCTCACGCGAGCGCGGACCTCGGCCTCCGGCCCCTCGACGGCCCGGGTCTGCCGCACCGCCTCCCCGTACTCGCCCGCCAGCACGAGCGACTCCGCGGCGCGCAGGCGCAGCTCGTCGGCCCACCACTGCCGGGCGGAGCAGTCGGCGGCCAGGAGCAGGTGGCGGGCGCGCTCGCCCGGCCGCCGCGCGATCGCACCCGCCTCGAGCGCCCGGGAGTGGGCGGCCTCGGGCCGCCCGCCGGCGGCGAGGTGGCGGGCGGCTTCGCCGCGATCGGCGAGCCGGGCGGCGAGGTGGAGGTGCAGCTCGCGGCGCTCGCCGGCGCCGAGCGTCTCGGCGATCCCCTCGGCGAGCAGCGCGTGGCGCAGCGCGACCTCGCCGGCGCCCGTCCGGACGGCGAGCCCGGCGTCGAAGAGCTCTCGCGTTCCGTCCCCGGCGAGCTCCGGGGGCGCCGGGCGGCCCAGGACGGCGATCAGCGCGGCGGCGCGGCGGCCCGCCGGCGAGAGGCGGCCCAGGCGCGCCTCGAGGCTGAGGCGCAGGGCGGGGGAGCCGACGGTCCGCGACAGCTCGAGCAGCATGAGCGGGTTGCCGCCGACCTGCTCGACGAGCCGGGCGCGCTCGCCGCGGTCGAGCTCCGGCCGCGTGCGCGCGAGCAGCTCCGCGGCCCGGTCGCGGTCGAGCTCGCCGACCTCGACGACCTCCGCGCCGGCCGCCCGCGCCGACTCGAGCGCGGCGGCCGCGCCGGGGTCGCCGCGGCGGACGGCGCCCAGCACGAGCGTCCGGGTCCAGGCGAGCGGGCCGAGCAGCCCGAGCGTCGCCGGGTCGGCCCACTGGAGATCGTCGAGGACCAGGACGTCGTCGCCCACCCGCGAGGCCACCCAGGCCGCGACCCGCGAGGCGTCACCGGCCGGCGGCTCGGCGCCCATCGCGCGCGCCACCGGCATGTACGCCATCCACGCCAGCGCCGCGAGCCCGCCGCCGGCGTGCGCCCGCGCCCCGGCCGCCTGCACCGCCCCGGAGAGCAGCGCCGTCTTGCCGATCCCCGCCTCTCCGCAGAGCACGAAGGGCCGGCGCTCGAGCACCATCCGCGCGAGCCGCTCGAGCTCGCCCTCACGTCCGACCAGCATCCGGTGCGGGAGCCTACGCCGAACGGTGCTTCATCTGGCGCAGATTGTGGATGCCGCGGCGCTGCCGCCCACCTAGCGTCGCAGCAGCCTGGGGAACGGGCACAGGGGGCGGTGGCGGCGCCAGCCGTCGCCGCCCCCGAGTTGCCGCTGGACTCCGCCGCGGCCGCGCTTCACGCTGACGCCATGACCGGCCCCGGCGCGCTCGACGTCCGGCCGTGGCGCCCGGGCGACGGCGCGGCGCTCAGCCGCGCGATCTCGGAGAGTCTCGAGCACCTCCGGCCCTGGATGGTCTGGATCGAGGACGAGCCGCTCGACGACGCGGCGCGCGAGCGCTGGATCGCCGGGACGGTCGCGGCGCGCGAGGCCGGCGGCGATGCGCTCTTCGGGATCTGGGAGGGCGACGAAGTGGTGGGCGGCTGCGGGCTGCACCGCGCGATCGGCCCGGGCGGGCTGGAGATCGGCTACTGGATCCACGCCGGGCGGCTGCGCCGCGGCTACGCCACCGAGGCGGTGCGCCGGCTGTGCGCGATCGCCTTCGCCGACCCGGCGGTCGACCGGGTCGAGATCCGCCACGACGTCGCCAACGAGGCGAGCGGCCGGGTCCCGGCCGCGGTCGGCTTCACCGTCGTGGCTGAGCGGCCCAGCGCGAGGCCCGAGCGGCCGGCACGGGCATCGACCGGATCTGGCGGCTGGGGCGGGCGGCGTGGGCGGACGTCAAGGGCGGCCGGTGAGGGGGAGGACCGGCCGGAGCGTGCATGGCGTGCCAATGGCCGGGGAACCGGCGCGGCGGTTGGCGCGTGGGTGCACGCCCCGACGCGATGCACGCTCGGGCACCGCGAGGCCCACCGACCCCCGCCCTCACCAGCCGGTGTTCCGCCTGACGCGACGCCCGGCTTCCCGCACGTGGACGGCCCGCGGGAGTCCCTCAAGCGGGGCGCGCCCGCACGTGAACGACAACGGCGGCGGGTGAGCGGGAGGGTCGGGCGGAGCGTGCATGGCGAGGCGCACAACGTGCCACTCCCACCCGCCCGCCGCTTCGTTTGGCACGTTGTGCGGACTATCTCCGCACTTCGTGCCAACCGCCGGCCGCGCGAGCGCGCGTTGGCACGTTGTGCGGCAAGGCCCATCGAACCCCCGCCGTCACCAGCCGGTGTTCCGCCTGGCGCGACGCCCGCCGCGGCCGACCGGCGGCTGGACGACGGCGAGGACGGTTCACGCTGACGCGATGACGGCACTAATCATCGGCGGGCTCGTGATCGCCTTCGTCCTCGTCGTCCTGGTGCCCGAGCGCCGGCGCTCCGGCGGGCGCTCGGGCGGCGGCGGCTGGTCGTCCTCCGGGGCGTGGGGCGGCGACTCCTGGAGTGGCTGGGGTGGGGCGACGGGGGAGGCGGCGGAGACGGTGGCGGCGGCGGAGACGGCGGCGGCTGACCCTGTCCTGACGGGAGCCCCGCCGCAGCGGGGCTCCTGCCCGTCCCCCACGACCCCCTACTTGATGAAGAGGATCTCCGAGTACTTCGGCAGCGGCCACAGCGTGTCGGGCACGAGCCGCTCGAGGCGGTCGGCGACCTCGCGGACGGAGTCCATCGCGGGGATGACCTTCTCGGCCACGTAGCCCGCCGCCTCGATCACCTCGCAGTCCGCGGGGTGGTTGACGTTGGCCACCTCGAGCTCTCCGAGCCGGTCGACGAGCTGGTCGACGTAGCCCGAGAGCTCGTCGGCCAGCTTCGCCACGCCGGCGCTGTCGCCCGCCGCCCCGAGCTGGACGAGGTAGCTCACCGCTGCCGGCAGCAGCCAGGTGCGCGCGATCGAGGCCGCCGTCTCCGCCTCGATGTTGAGCTTCGTCACGTACTGCTCGACGAAGACCTCGTAGCGCGACTCGAGCTCGCGCTCGGAGAGCACGTCGTAGCGCTCGAAGACCTCGACGGTCTGCGGGTCGACGAGCCACGGGAGCGCGTCCGGCGTCGTACGGAGGTTGGCCAGCCCGCGGCGTTCGGCCTCGGCGTGCCACTCCTCGGAGTAGTTGTCGCCGCCGAAGACGACCTGCTTGTTGGCCCCGTAGCTGTCCTTGACGATGCCCAGCACCGCCTCGGCGAGCTGCGCGCCGCCGTTGAGCCGCTCCTGCAGCTGGCCGGCGAGGGTGTCGATCGCCTCGGCGACGATCGTGTTGAGCACGGTGTTGGGGAGCGAGAGCGACATCGAGGAGCCGAGCGCCCGGAACTCGAACTTGTTGCCCGTGAAGGCGAACGGCGAGGTCCGGTTGCGGTCGCCGGAGTCCTTGGGCAGGCGCGGGAGCACCGACGCCCCGAGCCCCAGGTAGGACTGCGGCGTGGCGGCGTCGCCCGAGCCGCTCTCGATCGCGTTGAAGATCTTCTCGAGCTCGGCGCCCAGGAAGATCGAGATGATCGCCGGCGGCGCCTCGTTGGCCCCGAGCCGGTGGTCCTGCCCCGGCGAGGCGATCGACGCGCGCAGGAGCGACTGGTGCTTGTTGACCGCCGCGATGACCGCCGCGCAGAAGAACAGGAACTGGAGGTTCTCGTGCGGCGTGTCGCCCGGCTCGAGCAGGTTCGCGCCCGTGTCGGTGCCCATGGACCAGTTGTTGTGCTTGCCCGAGCCGTTGACGCCGGCGAACGGCTTCTCGTGCAGCAGGCAGACGAGGCCGTAGCGGCGCGCGACGTTCTGCAGGATCTGCATCGTGAGCTGCTGGTGGTCGGCGCCGACGTTCGAGTTCTCGAAGACGGGCGCGATCTCGTACTGGGCGGGCGCGACCTCGTTGTGGCGGGTCTTGATCGGCACGCCGAGCTTGGCCAGCTCGCGCTCCACGTCGAGCATGTAGGCGAGCACGCGCTCGGGGATCGA
>JAUJME010000383.1 GCA_030447005.1 Solirubrobacteraceae bacterium
TACGCGATGGCGCTCTGGCTGCTCCTGACCCGCGGGGGGACGCCGCCGGACTCGATCGACGTCAAGGCGAAGTGCTCGCTCGAGGAGTCCGGCGAGTGGTACTCCGTCAGGGCGATGGACCTCGACGTGCGCGGCACGGTGCCCGAGCTCGACGCGGAGGCCTTCGAGCGTGCCGCGCGCGAGGCCGACGCCCACTGCCCGATCTCCAACGCGCTGCGCGAGAACGTGGAGATCCGGCTCAGCGCGAAGCTGGCGTAGCGCCTGGCGCGCCGCCAGGCGCCTGGCGGCGCCGCGGGCGCGGCGCCGCCCGGCGCCGCGTCAGGTCTTGCGCTCGAGGTCGGCGACCTCGCCGGCCTTGGCGTCGGCCTCGTCCTGCTTGCGGGCGAGTTCGTCCTTCGCGTCGCCCTTGCGCTCCTCCTGAGCGCCCTGGCGCCGCGTGTCGGCGTCGCCGGTGATGTCGCCCGCGGCCTTCTTGGCGCGGCCGCTGATCTTGTCCATGATGCCCATGGCGTCCACCTTCCTCCCGGTTCGGATGTGTAAGCGGTCATACCGCGCGCCGGAACGCGGCAAACGGCTTCAGCCGAGCCCCGCCAGCGCGCGGTCGACCTCCAGCAGCCCGATCTCGAGGAGGCCTGGGTCGGGCTCGCCGGCGTGGGGGTCGCCGCGGCGGCCGGCCCACAGGGCGACGTGCCGGTCGAGGGCCGGCGGCCCCCACTCGGCCGGCGGGACGGGGCCGAACAGCGTCACCGACGGCGTGCCGACCGCCGTGGCGAGGTGCGAGACGCCCGTGTCGCCGGACGCCACGCGCGCGGCGCCCGCGACGAGCGCCGCCAGGCCGAGGAGGCCCGTCGCGCCGGCGCGCACGGCACGCGGCGGGAGGCCGGCCATCGCGGCGATCCGCTCGGCCAGCGGAAGCTCGGCCGCCGAGCCGGTGAGCAGGACGGGGCGGCCGCGCCCGCGCTCGGCGCGCGCCAGGGCGGCCCACCGCTCGGCCGGCCAGCGCCGGGCGGCGCTCGCCGCGCCCGGGTGGATCACCGTGGCGCCGGCGGCCTCCGGGTCGCTCTCCACCTCGATGCGCAGCCGCTCCGGCGAGGGGTCGGCGGGGATGCCGCTCTCCGAGAGCAGCCGGCACCAGCGCGCCACCTCGTGCTCCCCCGCCCGCCACGCCGGCCCGTCGTGCTCACCTGCCGCGCCGAACCCCACGAGCCGCCCCGGACGGGCCGCGCGCAGGACGCGATGGCTCTGCGGCCCGCGGCCGTGGAGGTTGACCGCCACCGCCGCGCCGTGCACGGCCGGCGCGAGCGGCGCCAGCGGGGTGGCATCGACCGTCCGGTCGACCGCGCCGCTCAGGTGCGCGAGCGGCGCGAGCGGCGCCGGGGCGGCCAGCACGATCTCGTCCCGGGCGAAGTGCTCGCGCAGCGCGCGCAGCGCCGGCACGCCGGTCAGCAGGTCGCCGAGCCCGAGCGCCCGGTACGCGAGGACTACGGCCAGCTCGTCTCCCCCGACGGCGCCACGAGCAGCTCGCGCACCTCGCAGCCCGGCGGCTGGCTGAGCGCGAAGACGACGCTCGACGCGACGTCCTCCGGCCGGTTGAGGCGCATCTCGGGCGGCGGCTTGAACTCGTCGGGGCGGCCGTCGAAGAAGTGCGTCTCCATCCCGCCGGGGATGAGCAGGGTCACGCCGACGCGCCCCGCGGTCTCGGCGGCCAGCGCGCGGGTGAAGCCGACGACGCCGAACTTGCTCGCGCAGTAGGCGGTCGCGGCGGGCAGCGCGCGCAGCCCGAGCGTCGAGGCGACGGTCACCACGCGGCCGTGCGTGCGCTCCAGGTGCGGCAGGGCGGCGCGGACCACCGCCGCGGTCCCGATCAGGTTGACGGCGATCACCCGCTCCCACGCCTCGGCGCTCACGTCGCCGATGTCGCCGCAGGCGTCGGTCCCCGCCGCCGTCACGACGCCGTGCAGGCCGCCGTGGGCCTCGGCGACCTGCTCGACGGCCGCCTCGGCGGCGCGCGGGTCGGCGAGGTCGACGCGCACGAACTCGAAGCCCGACCGCGGCTGGACGAGATCGAAGACGACTGGGCTTCCACCCGCCGCGGCCACCGCGCGGGCGACGGCCTCCCCGAGACCCGACGCGCCGCCCGTGACGATCACCGTCCCCATCGGCTGGGGCTCCTCGATGTCAGCCCGCACGGGCGACCACCTCCTCGATGATGCGGGTCGTCGAGCGGCCCGCGACGTAGGGAACGATGACCGCCCGTCCGCCCCAGGCGGCGAGCGTCTCGGCCTCGGGAAGGTCGGCGACCGCGTAGTCGCCGCCCTTGGCCCACAGGTCGGGGCGCAGGGCGTCGAGCGCCGCGCGCGGGTCGTCCTCCTCGAAGACCACCACCGCGTCGACGCACTCGAGCGCCTCGAGCACCGCCGC
>JAUJME010000384.1 GCA_030447005.1 Solirubrobacteraceae bacterium
GCCACCGCCATCGCGCCCGGTAGCGGACGCTGGCCGAGGGGTTCGCGATCCGCGCGCGCTCGGCGCCCGAGAACGGGCGTGCGCTGGCCACCGACGTCGCCGTCAGCCCCGAGACCGTCCGCTCCATCTTTCACTGTAACAAGTAAGACGGGCATAGGTGATGGTACAACGCTCCTCAACTGACGGCGGGGAGTCGTGACACCGCCGCCCGAAGTGTCGCGGGTTGGGGGAACGGGTCGGGTCGCGAACCGCCAACGCCCGAGGACGGCGAGCGCGTCCGTGGCCTCTGCTGTTGCCACCTGAATCCGCTCAACCCGGTCCCGCACCACGTAGGTGGACCTGGGTCCCCACGGTGCGCGGTTGGGCGGGGCCTTCAGGTACGATAAAGAGAAGACGAGCTCGGTCTGCGCATCCGTCCGAGGGGCGGTAAGCGTGACCCCAAGCTAAAGGACCCGATGCTCGTCGAAGCGGGACGCGGTCCGCCGGGCGTGTCATCCGGCGGGGGGCCGTACGGTCCGGCACACTGACACGAGGGCGCCATGAGCCTGCCGGACTGGTTGCTCCTCACCTCAGCCCTCCTCGCCGGCGCGGTCATGCTCGACGTGCTCGCTCGCCGCGTCCGCCTCCCGCTCACCGTGGTCCTCGCCGTCGCCGGCTTCCTCGTCGCCTGGCTCGGCGACGCGTTCGGCGCGGAGAGCCCCCTGCGCGGCGAGCGGTTCGAGGAGGTCGTCGTCTTCGTCTTCCTCCCCCTGCTCGTCATGGAGGCCGCCCTCGGCCTCTCCACCCGCGACTTCTTCGCCAACCTCGGCCCGATCCTCGTCCTGGCCGTCGCCGCCCTCGGCATCTCGGCCGCGCTCGTCGGCCTCGCGCTCCACCTCGGCCTCGGCACCCCCCTCCCCGCCGCCCTCCTCTTCGGCGCCCTCATCTCTGCCACCGACCCCGTCGCCGTCGTCGCCGTCTTCCGCGAGCTGGGGGTGCCGCGGCGGCTGCTGACTTTGGTCGAGGGAGAGAGCCTGCTCAACGATGGGGTCGCGATTGTCCTGTTCACGATCCTGCTCGCCGCCGCGCTGGGCGAGGAGGTCTCAGTCGCCACCGGCATCGCTGACTTCGTGCAGGTCTTCTTCGGCGGCGCGGTGATCGGGGCGGCGCTCGGCGTCGCCGCCGCCTTCGTCCTGCCCTGGCTCGACCGGCTCTCGGCCGCCGCGCTCTCCCTCGCCGTCGCCTACGGTGGCTTCGTGCTGGCCGATGACGTGCTCGGGTTCTCGGGCGTGATGGCCACCGTCGCCGCCGGCCTCGTCCTCGGTGGGCTGGCGCCGAGTCGTGCTTCCTCCGAGGTGCGGGCGACCTGGCGCGAGCTGTGGGAGGCGCTCGGGCACGTCGCCAACGCCCTCCTCTTCCTGCTGATCGGCCTCGCCATCGACCCGGCGCTCGTCGCCGACAACCTCGGCGCCATCCTGCTCGCCGTCGTCGTCGTCCTCGTTGCCCGCGCCGCCGCCGTCGTCCCGCTTGTCTCGGCCCTGGAGCGCTTCGCCGGTATTCCCCCGGTCGGCCGCCGCAACGAGGCGGTCCTCGTCTGGGGCGGGTTGCGCGGCGGCGTCGCCCTCGCCCTCGCCCTCGCCCTGCCCGAGGAACTCCCGCAGCGTGAGGAGTTCGTCGCGATGACCGGTGGCGTCGTCCTCGCCACCTTGCTGCTCAACGCGACGACCATCGCGGCCTTGGTGCACCGGCTCAAGCTCGATGCGCCCAGCCGGGGCGACCGGTTCCTGGCCGCCAGCGCCCGGCTCTCCGGCATCGAGACGGCGCGCGCCCGCCTCGCCGACCTCGGCCTCGATGACCCCGCGGTGGACGCCGAACTCGACGCCGCCGAGCGGGCCGCCCGCGCCGAGCTGGAGCGCATCAAGCTGTCGACCGACGAGGAGCGCGGGGTCCTCCTCCGTCGCGGCTTGTTCGTCGAGCGGGAGACCTACCAGCGACTGAGCGACGCCGGGCTGCTCCCGCCGCCGACGACGCGGGCACTGTTGCACGAGGTCGACGGGCAGATCGAGCAGGCGACCCTGACCGGGGAGGTGCTGCCGGACCTGCGGCGCGACCGACCGCGCTTCGAGAAGGTGGCACAGCGGCTGACCGCATGGCTGCCAGAGCCGCTTGGGACGGACGCGGACGAACTGGCCTACGCCGAGGCGAGCGCCCGCCGGATCGCCGCCCGCCGCACCGGCGAAGCCCTGACGCTCTTCGAGCGCCTGCCGAACGTGACGGCGGCGGCGATCAAGGAGGCGAAGGCCGTCTTTGCCCGCTGGGAGCGCGACGCGGTCGCCTCGCTCGACGGGCTCTACCCGGACGCGGACCCCGGCGCCGAGGAGCAGCAGCGACGCCAGGCGGCCGCCCTCGGCCGCGTCGCCGCCGCCGAGGCGCTCGACGA
>JAUJME010000385.1 GCA_030447005.1 Solirubrobacteraceae bacterium
GTCGGCGGCCGCGGCCAGGGGTGGTACTGGTCCGAGTACACGACCGACTAGTTCCCGATTCGGAACTTTCGCCGGGAGCGCCGGTGGATGCCAGTGCGTGACTGCCGCGACCGGTGCCCGCGTTCGGGGCACTAGGAGCCGGCCGGCAGCCGCCGCCGCAGCCGGGCGGTGCGTACGACGCGCTCGATGGCGATGTCGTACCCCGCGGCGCGCAGCGAGCCGCCGTCGCGCTCGGCGCGCTCGACCGCCGCGCCGAGGCCCGCGGCCAGCGTCTCGCGCAGCCGCTCGTTGACCGTCTCCTCGCTCCAGCGCTCGCCGCGCCGGTTCTGGAGCCACTCGAAGTAGGAGACGACCACGCCGCCCGTGTTGGCGAGCAGGTCGGGGACGACGAGCGCCCCGCCGTCGCGCAGCCCGCCGTCGGCCTCCGGGGTGAGCGGGCCGTTGGCGCCCTCGATCACCATGGCGACGGCCGAGAGCCGGCCGGCGCTGTCGCCGTCGAGCATCCCGGCGCGCGCCGCTGGGACGAAGACCTCGCAGTCGACGTCGAGGATCGCGTCGGCGTCGGCGCGCTCGCCGCCGCCGAAGCCCTCGATCTCGCCCGCGTCGTCGAGGTGCTCGGCCAGCGCGCCGGGGTCCAGCCCGTCCTCGTTGACCGCCGTCCCGTCGGACTTCGACATGGCGACGACCCGGCAGCCGAGCTCGGTGAAGAGCTTGGCCGCCCACATGCCGACGTTGCCCGTCCCCTGGATGGCGACCCGGGTCTCCCCCGGCTCGAGCCCGGCGCGCTCGCGCAGGAGCTCGTAGGCGATCACCACGCCGCGGCCCGTCGCGGCGTCGCGGCCCGGCGACCCGCCGAGCGGGATCGGCTTGCCGGTGACCACGCCGGGCTCGTACGGCCGCGCACCCGAGCCCGCCAGCTCGTCGGCGATCCAGGCCATCGTCTGCTCGTCGACGTTCATGTCGGGCGCGGGGACGTCGACGTCGGCGCCGAGGTTGGGGGCCAGGACCCGGGCGAGGGCGCGGGCGACGCGCTCGAGCTCGGCGGGCGAGAGCTCCTTGGCCGGGCACGCGACGCCGCCCTTGCCGCCGCCGAGCGGCAGGTCGGCCGCCGCGCACTTGAAGGTCATGAGCTGCGCGAGCGCGCGCGTTTCCGGGAGCGAGACCTCGTCGTCGAAGCGCAGGCCGCCCTTGTAGGGGCCGAGGACGTTGGAGTGCTGGACCCGGTAGCCGTCGAAGACGCGCAGCTCGCCGTCGTCGCCGACGATCGGGACCTTGACGTGGAGCTCGCGGTCGGCGGCGAAGAGCCAGTCGCGGACGCCGTCGGAGAGCTCGAGGCGCTCGGCCGCGTCGTAGAGGAAGTCGCGCACGCTGCGCGCGAGGACGGGCTCCTCGGGGACGGTCTCGCTCACCCGGGCCGCGGTACCCGCGACCCGCCCGCGCTACGCCGCGTCGGCGAGCTGCTGGCGCGGCGGCAGCGAGATCACGACGTTGGGGCGCGGCTCGGCCCACTCGGGCCAGCCGATGATCGCGAGCGCACAGCCGCAGTCGCACGCCATGGCCTCGAGCTCGGCGAGCGTCTCGGCCTCGATGAGCTCCTCCTCCGCGCAGTCGGAGTCGGAGCAGATGAGTCGGGCGACGAACATGGGCACAGCGTGGCGGGGCGCCCGGACGGAATGCAACAACGCTTGCAAAGCGCGGGTGGAGCGGCCACTCAACGGCGGTCACCGAGGGCGGTGGTCAACGTGACAACGGGCGGCAGTCTGGGGTTGGTTGCCACCTTGACCACCACCACGGTGGTCAACGTGACAATCCGCGCCGGGGACGGCGCGCGTGCCACCTTGACCACCCCCTCCTCACCAGCCGCCGTTCCCCCGGCCGGCGGAGACCATCAAGCCCCCTATTCCGAAGCCGGCGGCTCGCCCTCGGTCGGGATCCCCGGCTGGGCGGCGGGGTCGATCTCGTCGTGGCGGTCCGTCCCCATCGGCGATCCCTCGATCTCCGGGTCCGCGGCGCCGGCCGGCGGCCGCTCGCTGGGGATGTCGGGATCCTGGTCGGTCAGGTTCGGCGTCTCTTCGCTCTCGGTCATGCCGCGCGCCTACCCGCCGATCGTCGCGGGTGCACCCCAGGCGTGGAGGACGGCCGGGATCTCGACCGTCCCGTCCTCGCGCTGGCCGTTCTCGAGCAGCGCGATGATCGTCCGGCCCACCGCCACCGCGGTGCCGTTGAGCGTGTAGACGTGGCGCGGGGCGCCGCCGCCCGCCGGGCGGAACCGCACGTCGAGCCGGCGCGCCTGGAAGTCGGTGGTGTTGGAGGTCGAGGTGAGCTCGCGGTAGCGGCCCTGGCCGGGCAGCCACGCCTCGCAGTCGTACTTCTTGGCCGCCGAGGCGCCCAGGTCGTCGA
>JAUJME010000386.1 GCA_030447005.1 Solirubrobacteraceae bacterium
GCTCGACGGCTCCTCCCCCGTCCCGAGCGGCTCGCTCGTCGACACCCGCAAGGGCACCGTCTCGCTCTCGAGCGCGCTCGACGCCTCCGGCCGGACCCAGACGGGCCGGTTCCGCGGCGCCCTGTTCGTCGTCCGCCAGTCCCGGACGGAGAAGGGGATGACCGAGCTGCTGCTGCGCGGCGGCGACTTCGGCGCCTGCCGCGCCGCCGCCGCCCGCGGCGCCACCGCGAGCGCCGCCGCCAAGCGCAAGCCGCGCCGGCGCCTGTGGAGCTCGGACAAGGGCGGGCGCTTCCGCACGCAGGGCCGCAACAGCGTCGCGACCGCGCGGGGCACCGCGTGGCTGACCGAGGACACCTGCGCCGGCACGCGGGTCAAGGTCTCCGAGGGCGCCGTCGAGGTCCGCCCGCTCCGCGGGGCCGGCAAGCCGGTGCTCGTCAAGGCCGGCCGCCAGCACCTCGTGCGCTCGCGGCCGCGATGAGCGCAGGCGAGGGCCTCGGGCGCCGCCCGCGCGCGCTCGCGGTGGCCGCCCTCCTGGCCGTCTGCGCCGGGCTGCTCGCGCTCGCGACGGGCGCACTGTCGGCCCTCGAGGACGACGCCGTCGACGCCCGCTTCTCCCTGCGGGCCGACGCGCCCCCGTCCGAGCTCGCGGTCGTCGCCGTCGACGACGTCACCTTCTCCGATCTGCGCGAGCAGTGGCCGCTGCCGCGCTCGATCTACGCCGACGCCCTCGAGCGCCTCAAGGCGGCCGGCGCGGCGCAGGTGGTCTTCGACGTCCAGTTCACCGAGCCGACGGAGGAGAAGGAGGACTTCGCCCTCTACGACGCGATCGGGGCGTTCGGCGGCGCGGTGCTCGCGACGAGCGAGAGCGACGAGCGCGGGCGCACCAACGTCCTGGGCGGCGACGAGGCGCTCGCCGAGATCGGCTCGCGCGCGGCCGCCGCCAACCTCCCCGACTCCCGCGGCGGCGTGGTCCGGCGCGTCGCACCGCGGATCGGCCGGCTCGACAGCCTCGCCGTGGCGGTCGCCGAGCGCGCCGGGCGCCGGGTGGACCGCCGGGCGTTCGAGGCCGGGGGCGCCTGGATCGACTTCCGCGGCGGGCCGGGCACCGTCCCGACGGTCTCCCTCACCGACCTCCTCCGCCGCAGGTTCGACCCGTCGCTCCTGCGCGGCCGGATCGTCGTGGTCGGCGCGTCGGCGCCGACGGTCGGCGACGTCCACGCCACCTCGACGACGGGCGACGGCTCGCCGATGGCGGGCCCCGAGGTGCAGGCCAACGCCATCTGGACCGTCCTGCACGGCCTGCCGCTGCGCTCGGCGCCCGGGTGGGTCGACCTCCTCGCGGTGCTCGGGCTCGGCCTCCTCGCTCCGCTCGTCGCCGCGCGCTTCGGCGTCCTGGCCGCGACGGGCGCCGCGCTCGTGCTCGGGGCGGCCTTCCTGGCGGGCGCGCACGCCGCCTTCCTGGCCGGCACGATGGTCACCGTCACGCCCGCGCTCCTGGCCCTCCTGGTCAGCGCCGTCGCGACCGTGGTCGCCAGCCACCTCGGAGAGAGCCGGGAGCGCCGGCGAATCGCCCAGCTCAACGAGCTGCTCGACGCCCGCGTCCGCGAGCGCACGCAGGAGATCTCCGACACGCAGCTCGAGATCATCGGGCGCCTGGGCCGCGCGGTCGAGTCGCGCGACGGCGAGACGGGCGCCCACATCACGCGCATCAGCAGCCTCTGCCACGACCTCGCGCTGGCGGCCGGTCTGAGCGCGGCCGAGGCGGAGGAGATCCGCCACGCGAGCGTGATGCACGACATCGGCAAGATCGCCGTGCCCGACCGCATCCTCTACAAGCCCGGGCGCTTCGACGACGAGGAGCGGGCGATCATGCAGACCCACGCGGCGGCCGGCGGCGACATCCTGGCCGGCTCGCGCATCCCGGTCATCCGGACCGCCGAGACGATCGCCCGCACGCACCACGAGCGCTGGGACGGCGGCGGATACCCGGCGGGCCTGGCCGGCGAGGACATCCCGCTCGCCGGGCGGATCTGCGCGATCGCCGACGTCTTCGACGCGCTCACCTCCGAGCGCCCCTACAAGCACGCCTGGCCGGTCGCCGAGGCCCTCGCCGAGATCCGCGACCAGCGCGGCCGCCAGTTCGACCCACGGCTCGTCGACCTGTTCCTGGCGATGATGTCCGCACCCGACGCCGGCGCCGTACCGGAGCTGACCGCCGCGGGCTAACCTCGACGGCATGCCCGCCGACCTCCTCGTCTGCCACCTCGGCCGCGTCGAGTACCGGGCCGCCGTCGAGCTCCAGGAGACCCTGCGCGCGCGGGTGCAGTCCGGCGAGCTCGGCGACCTGCTGCTGCTGCTCGAGCACCCGCCCGTCTACACGCGCGGCCGCCGCTCGGAC
>JAUJME010000387.1 GCA_030447005.1 Solirubrobacteraceae bacterium
ACCGGCGACCTCCTGCTTGCAAAGCAGGCGCTCTCCCAGCTGAGCTATGGCCCCGGACGCGAAGCGAGTCTAGCCCTCCTCGAGGAACGGATGCCAGAGGCCGTGCTCCTCGCAGAGCGGCGCGATGCTCCCCAGGGTCGAGGCCGCCGGGGGCTGAGGCAGGGCTCAGCCGCCGCGCAGCGGCGCCGCCGCCGTCGCGGCGTGCGCCGCCAGCGGATGGGTGCGCAGCACCTCGAGCAGAGCGTCGACGACCCGGGGGTCGAGCTGGCGGCCGGCCTCGCGGGTGAGCTCCGCGACCGCCTCGCGGTAGCCCAGCGCGGCGCGATACGGGCGGTCCGACGTCATCGCGTCGTAGGCGTCGCAGGCGAGGCAGATCCGGCTGGCGAGGGGGATGGCCTCGCCGGCGAGGCCGTCCGGGTAGCCCGTGCCGTCCCAGCGCTCGTGCTCGGCGCGGACCGCCGGCGCGAGGTGGGCGAGCCCCTCGACGGACGCGATGATCCGCGCCCCGATCGCCGGGTGCGTCCGCATGACCGCCCACTCCTCGTCGTCGAGCGGGCCCGACTTCTGCAGCACGTGGTCGGGGACGCCGACCTTGCCGATGTCGTGCAGCAGCGCCACCTGGCCGGCCTCGGCGAGCTCGCGAGCGTCGAGGCCGAGCTCGCGCCCGACCGCCAGCGACAGCTCGAGCACCGAGCGCGAGTGCTCGGCGGTGTACTGCTCGCGGGCGTCGAGCGCGGCGGCGAGCGCCTGGCTGGCGTTGGCCTCGATCTCGAGCCGCAGCTTCTCCCGCGCGGCGTACTCGCGCTCGAGCTCGTCGCCGATGAGCCGGGCGAGGAGCGTCATGATCCGGTGCGCGGACTCGCCGAGCTCCGGCCGGGCGCTGTGCGAGAGGCAGCAGAAGCTCCCGTAGAGGCGGCCGTCGGAGAGCCGGAGCGGGACGCCGACGTACGCGCCCGCGTCGGTCGCCACGGTGGCGACGACCTCGCTCGTCCGGCTGTCGGCGCGGACGTCGGGCACCACGTTGGGGATCAGCCCGTCGACCATCCGCACGCAGTAGCCGTGCTCTCGCGCGCCGACGTGGCCTTCGGGCAGGTGGAACGACTCCGCGTCGCCGCCCACGAAGCGGTAGATCTGCTGGTCGGGCGTGAGCTCGGAGACGAAGGACATCTCCATCCCGAGGAGGTCGCGCGCCGCGGAGATCGCGCTCTCGATGAGCTCGCGTCCGCGGGCGCTCAGGACCCGGCCGACGCGGTCGAGCGCCTCGGCCGGCACGACCGGATCCCGCGGATCGGCTCCCCTGTCCACCTCCCGATCGTCTCCGGATCGCGGTGGTGCTAATCGCGCCAGATTGGCCATCCCGCCCGCGGGGAACGAGGACCCGGAGGTCGCAAGGGATCCCCGGGAGAGGAGACGCGGATGGCTGAAGCGGAGACGACGCTCGACAGGGCGCACAGCGCGGCGGAGGACGCGTCGCCGCGGGCGACCGAGCGCAGTCAGAGCGGGAGCGAGCCGGGCCGGGCGGAGGTCTCGAACATCGAGATCGTCTCGCACTACTTCGAGCTGGCCGCCGACCGGCTGCAGGTCCCCGACGACATCCGCGCCGTCCTGCGCTCCTCCTACCGCGAGGTGCAGGTCCAGCTCCCGATCAGGCTCTCCGACGGCAGGACGCACGTCTTCTCGGGCTTCCGCGTCCAGCACAACGGGGCGCGCGGGCCCTACAAGGGCGGCGTCCGCTACCACCCCGAGGTCGACCTCGACGAGGTGCGGGCACTCGCCTCGCTGATGACCTACAAGACCGCGATCGCCGGCGTCCCGTTCGGCGGGGCGAAGGGCGGCATCAACGTCCCGGCCAGTGACCTCACGACCGCCGAGCTCCAGCAGATCACGCGCTCGTTCATCGACAAGATCGGCAAGCTCCTCGGGCCGACGCGCGACATCCCCGCGCCCGACGTCAACACGAACGCCCAGACGATGGCGTGGATGATGGACCAGTACGGGAAGATGCACGGCCACACGCCGGCGATCGTCACCGGCAAGCCGATCGCGCTCGAGGGCTCCTACGGGCGCGAGGCCGCCACGGGGCGCGGCGTGGTCCTCATGTACGAGGAGGCCGCCCCGGAGATCGGCCTCACGCCGGAGGAGACGCGCGTCGTCGTCCAGGGCTACGGCAACGTCGGCTCGTGGGCGGCGCGGATCATCGGGGACCTGGGCGCGAAGCTGGTCGGCGCCTCCGACCACCACGGCGCCATTCATTGCGAGGCGGGCATCGACCCCCACGCGCTGGCCGACTTCGTCAAGGAGGGCGGCCGGCTGCCGGACTTCGAGGGCGTCGACGTGATCGACCCCGACGAGCTGCTCGGCATCGAGTGCGAGGTGTTCATCCCCGCGGCGCTCGGC
>JAUJME010000388.1 GCA_030447005.1 Solirubrobacteraceae bacterium
TTCCGTAGCCTGTCGCCGGGTGCGGCTCGAGGACTACGCCCTCATCGGCGACACGCAGACCGCCGCGCTCGTCGGGCGCACCGGCTCGATCGACTGGCTCTGCTTCCCCCGCTTCGACTCGGCCGCCTGCTTCGCGGCGCTGGTGGGGGATCGGGGCAACGGGCGCTGGCTGCTCGCCCCCGGGGATCCCGATGCGCGCGTCGTCGCGCGCCGCTACCGCCCGGGCACGCTCGTCCTCGAGACGGAGTGGGAGACCGCGGAGGGCGCCGTCCGGGTCGTCGACTTCATGCCCCCGCGCGGCGACGCCCCCGACGTGGTCCGGCTCGTCGAGGGCGTGCGCGGCCGGGTGGCGATGCGCTCCGAGCTCATCGTCCGCTTCGACTACGGCTCGGTCGTCCCCTGGGTCCGGCGCGGCGAGGGGAGCATCCACGCGGTCGCCGGTCCCGACGCGCTCGACCTGCGCACGCCGGTCGAGTTGCGCGGCGAGAACCTGACCACGATCGCCACGTTCGCGGTGGCCGCCGGCGACGAGGTCCCCTTCGTCCTCACCTGGCATCCGTCGCACGAGCCGGCGCCGCGCCACGTCGACGCCGCCCGCGCGGCGCGCGAGACGGAGCGGTGGTGGACGGAGTGGAGCGAGCGCTGCACCTACCGCGGGCGCTGGAGCGAGGCGGTGCTGACCTCGCTGATGGCGCTCAAGGCGCTCACCTACGCGCCCACCGGCGGGATCGTCGCCGCCGCGACCACGTCGCTGCCCGAGCAGCTCGGCGGGGTGCGCAACTGGGACTACCGCTACTGCTGGCTGCGCGACGCGACGTTCACCCTCTACGCGCTGATGCTCGGCGGCTACGTCGGCGAGGCGCGCGCCTGGCGCGACTGGCTGCTGCGGGCCGCGGCCGGCCAGCCGGAGGCGATGCAGATCATGTACGGCCCGGCGGGCGAGCGGCGGCTGCTCGAGTACGAGGTCCCATGGCTGGGCGGCTACGAGGGCGCCCGGCCGGTGCGCGTCGGCAACGCGGCGGCCGAGCAGTTCCAGCTCGACGTCTACGGCGAGGTGCTCGACACCTTCCACGTCGCGCGCGGCGCCGGCCTCGAGGCGCACCCCGCGGCCCTGGGGCTCGAGCGCGCGCTCGTCACCTACCTCGAGACGGCGTGGAAGGAGCCCGACGAGGGGATCTGGGAGGTCCGCGGGCCGCGCCGGCACTTCGTGCACTCGAAGGTGATGGCCTGGACCGGCATCGACCGCGCGGTCAAGGCGGTCGAGCGCTTCGGGATGGAGGGCCCCGTCGACCGCTGGCGGCGGCTGCGGGCCGACATCCACGCGGAGGTCTGCCGCGAGGGCTACGACGCCGACCGCGCGACCTTCGTGCAGTCCTACGGCTCCGAGGCGCTCGACGCGAGCCTCCTGATGATCCCCCTGGTCGGCTTTCTGCCCCAGGACGACCCCCGCGCGCGGGGGACCGTCGCGGCGATCGAGCGCGAGCTCTCCCACGACGGCCTCATCGCCCGCTACGACACCCGGCTGGCCGACGACGGGCTGCCCCCGGGCGAGGGCGTCTTCCTCCCGTGCACCTTCTGGCTCGCCGACAACCTGGCGCTCCAGGGGCGCCAGGCCGAGGCCGAGGCGATCTTCGAGCGGCTGCTCGCGCTGCGCACCGACCTCGGCCTGCTCTCCGAGGAGTACGACGTCACCGAGAAGCGCCTGGTCGGCAACTTCCCGCAGGCGTTCACCCACGTCGGGCTGGTCAACACGGCGCGCAACCTCGATCCCGAGGGCGCACCGCGTCCCTCCGAGCGGCGCCGGTAGGCGCGCGGTCGGCTACAGGCCGGGGATCTTCCCGCCGAGGCCGCCGAGGCCGCCGCCTCCGCCTCCGCCGGCGAACAGCTTGAGCAGGTCCTGCGGGTCGAGCCCGAACTTCGAGAGCAGGCCCGAGTCGCGCTGCGGGTCGACCTGGTCGGGCAGCTCCTGCTCGGCCTGGCCGGCCTGGTCGTGGTTGCCCTGCTGGCGAAGCAGGTCGAGGATCTTCTCCTTGGGGATCTCCATGGCGGGGCGGCTACCCCGCGGGGTGCGGTGATAGCCACGGGGCGAGCGTCGCGACGACGGCTTCGGGCGCCTCGGTGAGCTGCCGCCAGGTGATCCGCAGCACGCGGAGGTCGGCGGCCTGGAGGCGGGCGTCGCGGACGCGGTCGCGCTCGAAGGCGGTGCGGGTGCCGTGGGTCCCGTACGCGTCGACCTCGACGACCAGGTGGCGATCGGGCC
Organism: Solirubrobacteraceae bacterium; assembly: GCA_030447005.1. The sequence continues at coordinate 2,261 of JAUJME010000388.1, forward strand.
AGTGGGCGTCGACCTCGAAGCCCGCGAGGCGGACGTTGGTCTGCGGCCGGGGGAGGCCGGCGCGGGCGACGAGCGCGAGCAGCAGCCGCTCGGCGCGCGAGCGGGTGTAGCCGGGCGCCTCGGTCAGCGCGGCGCGC
>JAUJME010000054.1 GCA_030447005.1 Solirubrobacteraceae bacterium
ACGTGCCGTCGACGACGCGGACGTAGGCGACCACGCCGCGGTACTGGTCGAACTCCGAGTCGAAGATCACCGCGCGCGGCGGCCCGTCGGGATCGCCGGCGGGCGGCGGGACCTTCTGCACGAGCTCCTCGAGGACGTCGAGCACCCCGTCCCCCGTCTTGGCCGAGATCCGGCGGACCCCGTCGGCCGGCTCGCCGAGCAGCTCGGCGATCTCGTCGGCGACCCGCTCGGGCTCGGCGCCGGGGAGGTCGATCTTGTTAAGGCACGGGATCAGCTCGAGCCCGGAGTCGACCGCCAGGTAGGTGTTGGCAAGCGTCTGGGCCTCGACCCCCTGGGACGCGTCGACGACGAGCAGCGCCCCCTCGCACGCCGCGAGCGAGCGCGAGACCTCGTAGGTGAAGTCGACGTGGCCGGGCGTGTCGATGAGGTGCAGCTGGTAGATCTCGCCGTCCTGGGCGGTGTAGAACACGCGGACGGCCTGCGCCTTGATGGTGATCCCGCGCTCGCGCTCGAGGTCCATCGAGTCGAGCAGCTGCGCTCGCATGCCGCGCGGGTCGACCGTGTGCGTGAGCTCGAGGATGCGGTCGGCCAGCGTCGACTTCCCGTGGTCGATGTGGGCGATGATCGAGAAGTTCCGGATGTGCGCCTGATCGGCCATGGGCTCGCGACAGGTTACGAGGCCGCGGCCGCGCGCCGGCGACGCAGCCGCGTGGTGAGCAGGTCGGCGATCTGGTCGGCCTCGGGGATTCGCATCAGCAGCACGAGCCCGATGTAGACCGAAGTGGCGGCGGCGAGCGCCGTGCCGACGGAGACGAGCTGCGCGAGCAGGGACCGCCCGACGACCTCGTCGAGCCCCCGCCAGCCCGCGTAGGCCGCCGCGCCGAACGCCGCGGCGGCCAGCAGGATCTTCGCCAGCGCAGCGAGGGTCCGGCGCAGCTCGATGCCGTCGAGCTCCCCGCGCAGGTAGTAGGCCTGGCCTGCCGTCATCGCCGCGGTGGAGATCGCGGTGGCGGCGACGATCCCGCCGATCCCGAACGGGCGGTAGAGCGCCAGGGCGGCGACGAGGTTGACCACCAGCGAGCCGAGCGCCAGCGCGGTCGGCAGCCACGGCCGCTGGAGAGAGAAGAACGTCCGGGTGAGCAGCAGGTTGATCCCGCTGAACGGCAACGAGAACGAGAACCAGAAGAGCGCCTCGGCGGTCAGGCGCGTGGACTGGGCGTCGAACTCGCCGCGCTCGAAGACGAGCCGGGTGATCGGCACGGCGAGCGCGATCGTGGCGGCCGCGGACGGGATCAGCAGCAGTGCGATCTGCCGCGTCCCGTTGCCCGTGGCGGCGCGCAGGCCGGTCAGGTCGTGTCTGGAGGCGAGCCGGGAGAGCGCCGGGAACAGCACGGTCGCGACCGCCACGGAGAACATCCCCTGCGGGAGCATGTAGATGCGGAAGGCGAACTCGATCGCCTTCGACGCCTCCTCGGAGATCGCGGTCCCGAGCGTCGTGTTGATCAGCAGGCTGACGTTGATGAGCCCGAGCCCGATGCTCACCGGCAGCATCAGCTTGAGGACCTGGCCGATGCGGGGGTCGCGGGTGTCGAAGCCGATCCGTAGCGGGAAGCCGATCCGCCGCAGCACGGGCAGCGCCATCGCGAACTGGACGATCGTCCCGAGCAGGACCCCGATCGCGTACGCGTAGAGCCGCTCGTCGCCCTCGAAGAGCGGAGTCAGCCCGACGAGCGCGGCGATGATGACCAGGTTCCACACGAGCGGCGAGATCGCCGGCACGGAGAAGTGGTCGTGCGCGTTGAGGATCCCGACGACGAGCCCGTTGAGCCCGAGGAGGACGACGATCGGGAACAGGACGCGGGTCAGGCCGGTGGTCAGCGCGTCGAGCGCGGGCGTGAAGGCGTCGCCCGTGAGCGGTGGGACGATCAGGCCGGCCACGAGGATGAAGAAGAGGGTGAGCGCGCCGAGGACGACGAGGATGAGGCCGAACAGCGAGCCGGCCAGCGCGGCCGCCTCCCTCCGCCGGTTCTGCTCGAGCAGATCGGAGAAGACCGGCACGAACGCCGAGCTCAGCGCGGCGTCGGCCACGAGGGCACGGATCAGGTTGGGGAGCTGGAAGGCGAACGTGAACGCCGAGGCGGCGCCGCTCGTGCCGAAGTAGCTTGCCGCGACGACCTCGCGCGCCAGCCCCGCGATGCGCGAGAGCCCCGTCGCGGCGGCGAAGATGGCGGTGGCGACGGCGAGGCGCCGAGGGGCCTTGCCCGTGGGAGCGCCGGTGGCCTCGGGGTCGCCGGGCGGCATCCCGGCGGCCGCCGCGGGGGGTTCTGCGGCGGGCGGCTGCGAGGTCACGAGCGCGCTATAGTACGCCGCCGCCGCGGGTCCTCCTGCGGCGCTTCTGCGTCATGGCCAACATTCACTCACAGGAAAAGCGGATCCTCCGCGCCGAGCGTGAGCGGCTCGAGAACCGCCGCTACACATCGACGATCAAGACGTACTTCCGCCGCCTCGAGGCCGCCGTCGCCGGTGGCGACGACACGACCGCCGACGAGGACTACCGCCGCCTGCAGAAGACGATCGACAAGGCGGTCAAGCGCGGCGCCCTGCACCGGAACACCGGCGCCCGCAAGAAGGCCCGCGCCGCCCGCGTGCGCGCCGGCCGCACCGCGGCGTAGCGCGCGCCCGCCGGCGTCTCCCGCCGCGAGGCGTCCCCTGGCGCGCGCCCTCAGCCCGCCACCGCGAGCACGGCCCGCAGCGCCATCGTCTCCTCGCTGAGCGCCGCCGAGCCTCCGCCCCGGGTCTCGAGCTCGAGGTCGGCCATCAGCTCGAGCGCGCGGCGGTAGGTCTCGGCGTCGCGATCGCGGACGTCGGAGATCAGCCGGTCCGCGGCGAACGGCGGCATCCGCAGGCTGCGCTTGATGTCGGCGGGCCGCTCCCCGGCGGCAAGCGCTTCGGCGATGCGCACGGCGTCGCGCAGCCGGCGCACCATCCCGTAGAGCAGGCCGGGCAGCCGCTCGCCCTGCTGGCGGAGCTCGAGCAGCGCGCGCGTCGCCGTGCGCACGTCGCCGGCCACGAGCGCGTCGGCCAGCGTCCACGCCTTGCGCTCCGACGAGCTCGCGCAGGCGGCCTGGACCTCCTCGACCCCGGCGCGCGCCCCGTTCCCCAGCTCGAGCGCGAGCTTCTCGACCTCGCGCGCCAGCCGCGGCTGGCGCTCGCCGACCGAGGCGATCAGCGCCCGCGCCCCCGGCTGGTCGAGCTCGATCCCGCACTCGGTCGCGCGGGCCTGCACCCAGCGCGGCAGCTCCCGCGGCTTGACGGTCTGCTCGGCCGCCATCACCCCGCCCGCCGCCCTGACCGCCGCCTGGAGCGCCGCGGGCGCGGCGTACCGCCCCTCCTCGCGCGCGAAGAACGCGACCGTCAGCGCATCGCCGTCCATCGAGGCCATCGCCGCGGCCACGGGGCCGACCTCGGCCTCCTTCCAGCGCTCGACGCCGTCGGCGATCACGAACCGCCGGCCGAGGGCGAAGGTCATCGCCGAGAGCGCCCCCGCCACGGCCTCCGGCGTGCACGCGTCGCCCTCGAAGACCTCCACCCCCGCCGAGCCGCTCTCCCCCTCGGCCATCGCGCGCAGCCGGGACCGGCGCTCGCCGATGCGGCCGTGGTCGTCGCCGTGGATGAGGTAGGCGGGCTTGAAGGCGGGCACGGAGGTCGAGTCTATGCCCGCGCCCGGCAGCCCGGCAGGTGTCGGGCACCGAGCCGCGGGGCAGGCGGGGCCCCGACCCGACTCCGAGGAACAGGACGGCCCGATGCACGAGCTCTACCAGACGGAGTGGTGCCCCTTCTCGCACAAGGTGCGCCAGCGCATGACGGAGCTCGGCCTGCCGTTCGTGGCCCACCAGGTCGAGCCGCAGCCCGACCAGCGCGCAGCGATGCAGGCGGCCGTCGGCTCGCAGATCATCCCCGTGCTCGTCCTCGAGGACGGGACGGTCCTCGACGGGGATGCCCACGAGATCGTCGAGGAGCTCGGCCGGCGCTTCGAGGAGAACGAGCACTCCGCCGAGCACCACGAGCGGCGCGTGGAGGTGCTCGCCTTCGAGGCCTGACCGGCGGCACAGGGAGACGGTCACCGCTCGACCTCCATCCGCCCGCCCGCGACGCGGAGGCGGACCGTCCCGTCCCGGTCGGTCCGCAGCACCCGCGGGACGCTCCGCAGCGCGGCGAGCGTCGACGCCGTCGGGTGGCCGTAGGTGTTGCCCCGGCCGACCTCGATCACCGCCACGTGCGGCGTGAGCTGCCCGAGCTGCGCGGCCAGTCCATCGTCGGCACTGCCGTGGTGGGCGACCTTGAGCGCCTCCACGTCGGGCAGCGCCAGCGCCGCGGTGACGCTCGACTCCGCGTCGGCCGGCAGCAGCAGGTCGAACTCGCCGAGCCGGACGTGGGTGACGACCGCCCGGTCGTTGGGGTCGCCCTCGGGCGCCGGCTCACCCGGCCGGTGGGGCGCCGGCGGCCACAGCACCCGCAGCTCGAGCGCCCCGATGCGGGCGACGTCGCCCGCGCTCGGCACGACGGTCCGGGCCGAGCGGCCGGTGAGGAGGGGCAGCCGGCGCTGGACCGGCGTTCCCTCCCCCGCCCCGCCGTTGAGCACCAACCGGGCCGGGTGGGCCCTCAGCACGGCGGGCGCCATGCCCTCGTGGTCGGCCTGGCCGTGCGTGAGCACCAGGGCGTCCAGGCCCCCGACCCCCGCCTCGCGCAGCCGTTGCAGGATCGGCCCGCCCGGCGGCCCGGTGTCGAAGAGGATCGCCGTCTCGTCGTGCTGGAGGAGCGTCGCGTCCCCCTGGCCGACGTCGAGGAAGGACACCACGAGCTCGCCGGGCGCCCGCGCCGGGGGGCCGGCGGCGCGCACGGCCACGAGGCCGCCGGCCGCGATCGCGGCGAGAGCGGCCACCGCCGCGCCCCGGCGCAGCCGCGGACCCGCACGCCGGCGCCACGCGCGCCCGCCGGCCGCCAGCGCCACGCCGGTTGCGGCCAGCGCGGCGTAGGCCACGGCGACCGCCGCGGGACCCGGCAGCCGCACCGGCACGCTCGCCGACGGGAGGGCCGAGGTGACGTGCGCCACCCACTCGACGTAGGCGACCGGATAGGCGGCGACGGCGGTCAGCGGCTGTGCCAGGGCGGTCGAGACCTGGCCCGCCGTGGCGGCGAGCATGCCGAGCCACATGACCGGCGCGACGGCCGGCGCGGCGAGGAGGTTGGCCGGCAGCGACGCCGGCGAGACCGCTTCGAAGTGCAGCGCCATCAGGGGCGCCGTCCCGAGCGTCGCGGCGACCGTGATCGCCAGCGCGTCGGCGAGCGCCCGCGGGCAGCCCCGGCGCTCGAGCCATCCCCGCAGCGCGGGTGCGAGCGCCAGCAGCGCGACGACCGCCGCAAAGGAGAGCTGCCAGCCGGGCTCCCCGGCGGCCCGCGGCTCGAGCGCAAGGGTGACCGCGCAGGCGAGGCCGAGCGCGTACCACCTCGACGCCGGGCGCCCCGCCAGCGCGGCGACGAGCCCGGCTGCCCCCATCACGCCCGCGCGCTGGATCGACGGACCCGCGCCCGCGAGCGGGACGTAGAGGACCACCGCGAGCAGCGCGATCACCAGGCGCGCGCGCAGCCCCGCGCCGAGCGCGGTGGCGGCGGCGATGGCCAGGATGGCCAGCAGCATCACGTTCTGGCCGCTCGCCGCGAGCAGGTGCGCGAGGCCGCTGCGCCGGAACTCCTCGCGAACGGGCTCCTCGATCGCCTCGTCCTGCCCGAGCACCATGCCGCGCAGCAGGCCGGCCTCGGGTGGCGCGAGCCCCGCGGTGAGCGCCCGCTCGGCGCGGGCGCGGACGGCGTCGAGGTCGCCGGCGAGCCCGCCGCGGCGGCGCCCGGTCGCGCTCGCGCGAGCGACGACGAAGGCGGCGAGCGCGCCGCGCCGGCGCTGATAGGACTCGTACTCGCCGAGCGCCTCGACACGACCGCTGAGCGTGAGGATCTCCCCGACGCTCGGGCTCGCCGGCCAGGGGACCTCGGGCGCCACCCGCGCCGCCGCGACCTCGCCCTGAGCCGGGCCCGCGAGGAAGCGCACCCGGGCGGCCCGCGCTCCCGTCGGGCGCTCTCGCGGGGGCTCGACCAGGATCGCCTCGGCGCTCAGCGTCCGCCCGGCGAGCCCGGGGAGCGCCCCCTCCTCGAGGGCGGCGATCCGCGCCTCGCCGAGCGCCGCTCCGCCGAGTACGGCGACGATCGCGAGCAGCCCCGCCCCCGGGCGCCCGGCGATCACGAGACCCGCCCCGGCCACCCCGAGGACGGCCACCTCGGAGATCGGGCCGAGCAGGAGCCCGGCGGCGAGGGCGAACAGGAGCAGGTGGCGTGGCCGTGCCGCCACTGCCTCGAGTGCCTCCTCCGCGCGGGTGTGGAGGGTCCGGAGACCACGCCGCACCGCGCTCACACGCGCACCCGCTCGCGCAGCGCCGCCATCCGCTTCTCGCCGATGCCGGGGACTTGACCCAGCTCCTCCACCGAGCCGAACCCGCCCTTCTCCTCGCGGAAGTCGATGATCTTCTGCGCCGTCGCCGGGCCGACCCCGTCGAGCGTGTCGAGCTGCTCGAGCGTCGCGGTGTTGAGGTCGATCGGCTGCTCGGGCACTCCGGCGGCGGCGCCCGGGACGCCCGGAGCCGCCACCGCGCCGGCGGCCGGCGCGGCCGCCCCCGGCGGCGCCCGCGGGGGCACGACGATCTGGCGGCCGTCCTGCGCCTTGCTCGCGAGGTTGACCGCGTCGAGCTGCGCGCGCGAGGTCGCGCCGCCCGCCGCCCGCACCGCGGCCTGCACTCGCGCGCCTTCGCGCAACCGGTAGACGCCAGGGCGCCGGACCTCCCCGGCGACGTGGACGGTGACCCGTCCACCGCCCTCGCGCCCGACCGCGATCCCGTCCGGAGACGCCGGTCGAGCCGAAGGCGGGGCGGCCGGCGCCGCCGCCTGGTCGCGGCCGAGATAGCGCGCCCCGAGCCACGCGATCGCGCAGAGCGCGACCGCGTAGACGGCGAGCTGCGTGCGGGTCGTCTCGGGCATGGACGGGACGCTAGGCCGCGTCCTGTCACGTGTCGGCACCGCTTCGCCAAGAAGGCGTCGCGGCTATGTCACAACTTCGTGCAAACGCCGGCCGGCGGCCTCAAGCCGTGCTGTGCTGCTCGCCGTGACCCGCCCGCTCGAGCGCCAGCCACACCGCCGACTGCGCGTCGTCGGCCGCGAGGATGCCCGGCTCCGGCCGGCCGCCGCGGGCGAGCTCCCACGTCCCGATGCCCACCACCGGCCGCCCGAGCTTGAGGGCGAGCGCGATCTCGCTGAGCGTGCCCCAGGCACCGCCGATCGCCACCACGGCGTCGGCCGACCGCACGATCAGCGCGTTGCGCATCTCGCCCATCCCCGTGGGGATCGCCACCGTCACCCAGCCGTTCGCGTCGTCGCGCCGGCCGCCGGGGAGGAGGCCGACGGTGGTGCCGAGCCGCGACCTCGCCCCGCGGCAGGCGGCCTCCATGACGCCGCCCAGGCCGCCGCACACCAGCACGGCGCCGCGCTCGGCGATCGCGGCGCCCGCGGTCTCGGCCGCGGCCAGCTCGTCCTCGGCCGCGTCGCCGGGCCCGACGACGGCGATCCACGCGGCCGGCCCGGGCACGGGCGGCTAGCGGACGACGAAGTTGACGAGCTTGCCGGGAACGACGACCACCTTGACGATCGCCTTGCCGTCGATGTGGGCCTGCAGCCGCTCCCGTCCCCGCGCCAGGTCCTCGAGCTCCTCGCGCTCGGCGGCGGTCGGCGCCTCCATGCGGTCGCGGACCTTGCCGTTGACCTGCAGGACGATCTCGGAGGTCTCGCGCTCGAGCAGCGAGTGGTCGGGCGCGGGCCACGACTGCTCCCATACCCGGTCACCCGTGAGCCGGTCGTAGACCTCGGCGCCGGTGTGCGGGGCGAACGGGAAGATGAGCGAGGCCGCGGTCGCCGTGGCGAAGTGCAGGCTCGCGGGCTGGACGGCCTCGCGGCGCCGGTAGCACTCGTTGACGAGCTCCATCACGGCGGCGATCGCCGTGTTGAAGGCGAAGCGCCCGGCCATGTCGTTCGTGACCTTCTCGATCGCCCAGTGCGCCTTGCGCATCAGCTCGAGGTCGTCGCCGTCCGGCGGCTCGAGCGGCCCCAGGACGGGGCCCGGGCCGGTCGTTGCGGCGACCTCCTCGCCCAGGCGCCAGAGCCGCGAGAGGAAGCGGTGCACGCCCTCGACGCCCTCGTCGGACCAGTCGGCGTCCTGGTCGGGAGGGCCGATGAAGAGGACGTAGCAGCGGGCCGTGTCGGCTCCGTAGCGCTCGACATAGGTCGACGGCGAGATGACGTTGCCCTTGGACTTCGACATCTTCGCGCCGTCGCGGGTGATCATCCCGATCGTGAAGAGCGCCTTGAACGGCTCCTCGGCGTCGAGCAGGTCCATGTCGGCGAACGCCTTGGTGAAGAACCGCGCGTACATCAGGTGCAGGATCGCGTGCTCGACCCCGCCGATGTACTGGTCGACGGGCGCCCAGCGGCGGAGTACCGCGGGGTCCCAGGGGGCCTCGTCGTTCAGCGCGTCGCAGTAGCGCAGGAAGTACCAGGAGGAGTCGACGAAGGTGTCCATCGTGTCCGTCTCACGGCGGGCCGGCCCGTCGCAGCTCGGGCAGCTCGTATTCACCCAGTCCTCGGCGGCCGCCAGCGGCGAGCGCCCCTTGGGCGCGAAGTCGCGGACGTCGGGCAGCTCGACCGGCAGCTCGTCGTCGGGGAC
>JAUJME010000389.1 GCA_030447005.1 Solirubrobacteraceae bacterium
CGATCTTGCGGAACGGCGCGCCGTAGGTCGTGCGGTGCCCGGCGATGCCGACCGTGCCGCGCCGGCCGGGCAGCGGGGTGTCGGGGTAGTGGCCGGGGCCCTTGCGCAGGTCGTCGCCGCCCGTGCCGGCGACGACGACGGTCGAGACGCCGATCTTCGGCATCGTGATGCGCCCGACCGGCTCGCCGTCCTTCGCCTGGCGGTCGAGCGAGCGGGCGGCGAAGGCGAGGCGCCGGGAATCCGACTTCAGGCTCGCGAGCGCGCGGCGGTCGACGGCCGGGAGCTCGACGTCGCGCAGCTCGGCGAGTTCCGTCTTGAGCTTGCGCTGCTCGAGGTAGGCGTAGAGCGCCGAGCTCGGCTCCTGCCACGCCACGGTTAGCGCGGCGTCGGCGATCAGCAGGGCGCCGGCCACGATCAGGACGGACGAGGCAGTCCGCAGGAAGCGCCGCATGCTCCCAGCATCGGCATGTTTCGGTGATCGGGTGAGCGTGGTCATCGTCGCAGGGCGGACTCCGTGCCGCCGAGCGAGCCCGGACCAGCGTAGGACACCGGCCCGCGGGTCCGCGGCGGGGGCTCGGGGCGGGCGCCGGCCTTCACCACGCGGCGGCGGGCGCGGAGCACCGACGCGGTGCCGGCGAGGCAGCCGAGGACGAGCGACCCCGCCAGCGCGGCGAGGACGGACACGTGGCCGCCGGCGATGACCAGGACGGCCAGCCGGCCGAGCTCGAGCGGGTCGAGGTCCAGAGCCGTCACGTAGTGGAGGACGACGAGCGCGGGAGCGAGGAGGCCGAGCCCGAGTGCCACGAACCCGAGCCGGTCGTGGAGCCAGGTGCCGGGCGCCGCGGCCAGCAGCCACAGGTGGGCGGCCGGCACCAGGATCATCGCCGCGTACGGGTTGGCGAGCCAGATCGCCGCCACGAGGCCGCAGAGCAGTAGCCCGATCGCCGCCGCGCCGCCGCCGGCCGACGGGTCGCCGCGCCCGCCGAGGCGCGGCAGCAGGAGTCGGCGCACGAGGAGCCACACCAGCCCGAGCAGCAGGGCGGCGGAGGCGACCGACGTGATCCCGCCGCCCCCGAGACGGACCGCCGCGGGGAGGACGGGCGCCTCGGGGGCGTCGATCGCGCCGAGCAGCGCCAGCAGCCGCAGCCAGGCGTAGGCGACCACGAAGGGGAGCGCCCCGGCCAGCGCCCAGGCGACCCAGCCGCGCATGGGGACGCGGCGGCGCCGGACGCGGAAGAAGCCGTCGAGCGCCGCGATCAGCGCCGGCAGCAGGGCGGTGCCGACGAACAGGCGGACCGCCCAGTCGGGCAGCACGCGGCGGACGGTGACGATCCCGCGGGTGCCGGAGGCGAAGGCGGGCGGGCCACCGTCGGCGGGGGTCGGGCGCTCGGCGCCCGGCGGCGGCGCGCCGGCCTCGTCGACCGCGCTGACCGCGCGCAGCGCCGCGCGGCCGAAGGCGCCCAGCCGCGCGGCGCTCACCCGGCTGCCGGCCGGCGGCCCCTGCTCCCCCGAGACCTGGAGCAGGACGGCGGGGAGCGCCCGCGCTGCCGGCTCACCCTGCGCCGAGACCGTCAGCGGCAGCGCCCGCCGCGCCCACTGCGCGCTCGCCCGCTCGCCGCCGGGCGACCCCCCGACCTCGGCGCGCACCGCCCGGTCGACCGTCCGGCGCCAGCCGAGCGGCGGCTGCGGGCCGGCGTTCGACCACGGCACCACCCACGGCTTGCGCACGCGGTCGCCGGCGAGGTCCCCCAGCACGAGCACCGCGTCGATCCCCTCCCGCGGCCCGGCGACGGCCTCGATCGCCTCGGCGGCGGCCTCTCCGCCGCCGAGGCCGGCCCCGGAGGTCGAGACGAGGACGAGCGTGCGGCGCAGCTCGCGGCCGACCGCGCGCCGCTCGCCGCCCTCACCGGGCGCCGCCGTCCCCGCGGTCGCCGCGCGGAAGATCCGCGCGAGCTCGAACAGCGCGGCGGTACCGGACAGCCGGGCGAGCGCGGGCGCCGCCGCGGCGGTCCGGTCGGCCATCACGACGATCCGGCGGCTCGAGATGCCCGGGCGCACCCCGGCCACCGTCTCGGAGTCCGCGGCCCCGCCCACCGGGCGGGCGCTCGCCGTGCGCCGCGTGACCTCGAAGCCCGCCGCGTCGAGCGTGGCGGCGGCGCGGTCGGCGAGCCCGGCGTCGCCGTCGGAGCCCGGGCGGCGATCGGGGAACGCGCGCCCGAGCTCGCGCAGCGAGCCGAAGGTGCGGGCGCCGTCGAAGGCGTCGGCGGCCAGCGGCGTGACCGCCGGCCGCGGGCGCCGCTCGAGCGAGAACGCGGCCACGAAGAGCGCGAGCAGCAGGGGCAGGAACGCCGCCCGGTAGACCCGTGCGTCGAGCATCG
>JAUJME010000390.1 GCA_030447005.1 Solirubrobacteraceae bacterium
GTGGCCAACTACAAGTACCCGCGCCGGATCTGGCTGGCCGACGAGCTCCCCAAGGGCCCGACGGGCAAGATCCTCAAGCGCGAGATCAGCCCGCCCAACGGCGGGGGCTGACAGGCGGCTTACGTTCCAGGCCAGCAGCGCGGGCGAGGTGGGTAGCTTGGACGTATGGCCCGCCTCCCCCTCGCCGTCACGCTCTCCCTCGCCCTCCTCGCCCTCGCCGCCGCCCCGGCCGGCGCGATCGTGGGCGGCAACGTCACCCAGCGCGACTTCCCGCACATGGCCGCGATGGAGTTCCGCCAGGACGACGGCCGCTGGAGGTTCATCTGCGGCGCGAGCCTCGTGCGGCCCGACGTCGTGCTCACCGCGGCCCATTGCGTCTCCGACGACGCGAGCACGCCCGCCCGCGAGGACGACCCGGCCCGCTACCGCTTCCTGATCGGCACCCGCGACCGCGAGCGCGGCGGCGAGCGCATCGAGGCGGTGCGGCTCATCTCCCACCCGCAGTACGACGCGAACGAGGGCTCCTACGACGTGGCGGTGCTCAAGCTCGCCCGCAACGCGACGCTCGGCGCGCCGATCCGGATCGCCGGCAGCGGCGACGCCGATCGCTTCCAGCCCGGCGACGAGGCGACGATCATCGGCTGGGGCGCGACGTCCTCCGGGGGCGGCGCCCAGCGCGAGCTGCGCGAGGGGCAGGTCCCGGTGGTCAGCGACGCGGAATGCCAGCGCAACTACTCCGTGACCGCCAGCTTCGACCCGCCGACCATGCTCTGCGCGGGCAACCTCACGGGCGGCGAGGACTCCTGCCAGGGTGACTCGGGCGGCCCGATCATGGTGCCCGACGCCGGCAACCGGCTGATCCTCATCGGCGACGTCTCCTTCGGCGTCGGCTGCGCGTTCCCCACCCAGTACGGCGTCTACGGCGAGGTCGCCGGCGCGGAGCTGCGGCCGTGGGTCGAGGCGCGCATGGAGGAGCTCTCGCCTTCCACGGAGTCCCCGGCGCCGGGCAGCGGGCCCGTGGCCGGCCAGCCAGGCAGCGACGGCCAGGCGGGCGACGGCTCCGGGTCGGGCTCGGACTCCGGGTCCGCCCCGGTCCTCGTCCGCCTGCCCGCCCGGCTCGGCTCGGCCGCCCGGGCGCGCCGCAGCGACCGGCTCCGCGTGCTCGTCCGACCGAACCGCGCGATCCGGGGCATCCGGCTGACCCTCCGCCGCGGCGGGCGCACCGTGGCCGCCGGCCGGCGGGGGTCCCTGCGCAGCCGCGGCCGGGTGACGCTCCGGGTCCGCTCGCGCCTGCGGGCCGGGCGCGCGACGCTCACCCTCACCGCGCGCGACGCCGAGGGGCGCCGGGTCCGCGTGGTGCGGCGGGTGCGCCTCTCGCGCTAGCGATCGCCGTGGCGGGCGCGCAGGAGCGCGTCGAGCTGGATGCCCGCCAGGAAGGTGACCGACGAGGCGTAGAGGTAGCCCATCAGCACGACCAGAGTGGCGAGGTTCCCGAACAGCGAGCCGTAGGACGCGAGCGTCGTCAGGTAGACCAGGAACGCCGCCGACATGGCGAGCCACCCGCCGACGACGATGCCGGCGCCCATCGAGACCCAGCCCAGCGACTGCGGGCAGTTGGGGCCGTGGCGCACGAGCAGGCCGACCGACAGCAGGACGAGCACCGCGGCGATGCCCCAGCGGGCGATCAGGGCCGCGATCGAGAGCGCGGTTCCGGGGTCGCCGTAGAGGAGGGGTGCGACGGTGACGACGGCCGTGGCCAGGAGGACGAGCGCCGCCACGCCGACCGCCAGCAGCAGCGACCGCGTGTAGCGCGCGGCCCAGGCGCGCGTCTCCTCGACCCCCTGGACGCGGTTGAGGGCGTCCATGGCCGCCCGGATCGCCCCGGAGAGCTGCCACGCGGCGAGCGCGGCGCCGGCGGTCACCCAGAACAGCTGCTTGGCGCCGAGCACGCGGCCGATGGTGTCGTCGATCACCGCCAGCACCGCGCTCGACACCGACTCCGCGACGGTGGGGCGCAGCTCGCCCTCCCAGACCTCGGTCAGGCTCAGGAAGCCGAGCATCCCGAACGCGAACAGCAGCAGCGGCACGATGGCGGTGAGCACCTGGAAGGAGATGGCGCTCGCGTAGAGCATGAGGTCGTGGCGGTGGAAGCCGTCGACGAGCGCCGGAAGCTCGCGCGGGAGCGCCCGGATCGTGTGCCGTCGTGCCGTCGCCGCCTCCATGCCACCGCCCACGTGCCCAAGCCCAACGGCCGCCAAGCGGCCCGGGCGGCGCTCAGGCCGGACCGGGCGCGGCGGCGCCCGGGCTCACGACGCCGGCCTCGTAGGCGAGCACGACGGCCTGCACGCGGTCGCGCAGGCCGAGCTTCATGAGG
>JAUJME010000391.1 GCA_030447005.1 Solirubrobacteraceae bacterium
CCGAGCGAGGCGACCTGGACGAGGTCGTCGAGCGGCTCGTCGGCGCGCTGGTAGCGGCGCGCGAGCTGGCGCGCGAGCGGAAGGAAGCGCTCGGCGAGCTGCTCGCGCGCCGACGTGTCGCCCGCCTTGAGCCGGATGAACAGCTCGCGGTCCTCCGCTTCGCGTTCCGGCGCCGCGCCCGCGTTCGCGCGGCGCTGCGTCAAGGTCGCCCCTTCCATGTGTGCCCCCCGAAGATGGTGTCGTGCCCGAGGATCCGAACGCGACGGCGGGCCCGGCGTTGGATGGTTGCGACCAATCGCACGTGTCCCTGGCGTGTTCCCGCACCACAGGATTGCGTAACGGCGGGCACGGGAACTTCGCAGCGGATGCTCAGGCGCGCGTTCGCGATGTTCCGGCGCCACGGGATGACGGACTGGGGCGCGTCGATGACGTACTTCCTCGTCATGTCGCTGTTCCCGGCGCTGCTCGTCGCGATCTCGCTGCTCGGGCTCTTCGGACAGCAGGGGCTCGTCACCGAGTCGGTCGAGTACCTGCGCGACGCGGGCGCGCCGTCGGAGACGATCGACGCGGTCGAGAGGTCGCTGCAGGGGCTCATCGACTCGTCCGGCGCGAAGGCCGGCGTGGGTCTCGCGCTCGGGCTGGTCGTCGGGCTGAACGGCGCGTCCGGGGCGTTCGGCGCGGCGGGACGCGCGCTGAACAAGGTCTTCGGCGTCGACGAGGACCGCGGGTTCGTGCGCCGCAAGGCCGCCGACCTCATGTGGACTGCGATCGTGATCGTGCTCGCGATCATCGCGCTCGGCTCGGTGATCCTCGGAGGGCAGGTCGCCATCGACGTGTTCGGCACGATCGGGCTCGGCGAGACGGCGGGCACGATCTGGACGTACGCGCGCTGGCTCGTGGCGCTCGTGGCGATGATGGTGCTCTTCGCGATCATCTACGCGTTCGCTCCGGACGTCGAGCACCGCAGGTTCCAGTGGATCTCGCCGGGCGCCGCGCTCGGTGTGCTCATCTGGATCGTCGCGTCGGGCCTGTTCTTCCTGTACGTGTCGAACTTCTCGAACTACGGGGCGACGTATGGCGCGTTCGCGGGCGCCGTCGTGCTGCTGCTGTGGCTGTACATCACGTCGCTGGCGTTCCTGCTCGGCGGCGAGCTCAACGGCGAGATCGAGCGCGAGCAGGTCGCCGGCCGGGGTGGCCCGCCGCCTCCGTCGCCGCCGCCGCGGCCGGGCGATCCCGCGCCGGCTCCCACGGCGCCCAGCACCGCGCGCGACACCGACGACGCCCCCGGCTCCGGATCGCGTTAGGAGGCGTCGGCCGCGTCGCCTGCGCCGGCGGGGCCCGCGAGTGGCAGCTCGCGGCCGGTCAGCTCCTGGGGCCACGAGCACATCGCGCGCCGGCCGGGGCAGCCGGCGCACAGGCCGATGTGCGGATCCGGCGCGACGTCGAAGCGGCCGGCGAGCACGCCGCCCGCGAGCGCCTCGAGCTCGGCGCGCAACCGCGGCGCGTCGGCCTGCGTGAACGTCGCGTGGACCGGGTCGCCCGGGCGCTCGAGGAACGCGTAGGCGACCTCGCACCCCGCGTGGCCGTGCTCCAGGGCGGCGAGCGCGTAGATCCGCCGCTGGACGGCGTAGTCGCGCTCGACGAGCGCCTCGAGGTCGGCGCCGTCGTCGAGGCGGTCGCTCTTGTAGTCGACGACGAGCGCGGTGCCGTCCGCCTCGACGGCGAGCACGTCGACGACGCCGGTGAGCAGCGCGTCCGCGAGCGGGAACGAGAAGACGTGCTCGCGCTGGACGCGGCCGGCCTGCGCGACGCGCGGCCCGAGCGGCGACCGGGCGAAGCCGTCGACCAGCGCGCGCAGCTCGTCGCGCTCGTCGCCGCTCAGCGCGACGCCGGCGCGGGCGGCGGCGGCTTCGAGCAGCTCGACGGTCGTGTGGTGCGGCGACGCGTGCTCGAGCGCCTCGTGCACGAGGGTGCCCCTGACGCGGGGCTCGAGGCCGCCGTCGCGCGTCCGTGTCGAGGCGGTGCGCGGCTCGAGATGCTCCTCGGGCAGCCCGAGGATGCGCTGCAGGTAGAAGCGGTAGCCGCAGCGCTCCCACTGCGCGAGTGCCGAGTACGACAGCGTCCGCACGCCGGGCGACGGCGTCACCGGCGGCGGCGCAGGCGCTCGCGGCGGCGGCGGCGGGGGGCGCGGGGGGGCGGCGCCCCCCCGCGGCCCCCGCCCCCGCCCCCCCCCGCGCCCCCCCCGGGGGGGGGGGTGGGGGGGGGGGCGGGCCCGCCCCGGGCCCCGGGGGGGCCCCCCCGCGCCCCCCGGGGGCCCCCGGGGGGGCGCCGGCCGCGGGGGGCGGCCGCCGGCGCCGGGGGGGCGGCCCCG
>JAUJME010000392.1 GCA_030447005.1 Solirubrobacteraceae bacterium
CCGAGGCGGCCTACACGTCCCGCGTGCGCATCGAGCGCCTCGGCGGCCCGCAGCGCCTGGCGTACCTGCCGGCCGAGGACGAGCCGATCACCTTCGGGGTCCATTCGGAGGTCGCCGAGCACTACGGCGTTCCGCCGGACGCGTTCCCGCCGCACGCGACGACGCTCGACTACGTCGTCGCCGCCGCCGGCGGGTGACTGGCCGGCACCTTCGCCGGCGCGCTGGAGGCGCGTCAGATCGACGTCGAGCAGGACCGCTACGAGGTCGAGGCGATCGGCGAGATCGCCGACCGCGACCACGTCCTCGTGATCGAGCGGATCGTCGTGCGCTACCGCCTCGGCGGGGTGCCGCCGGACAGGCACGCCGAGGTCGAGCGCATCCACGGCTTCCACGCCCGCTTCTGCCCCGTCGCGCGCAGCATCGAGGGCGGCATCGACGTGCACACCGAGCTCGAGCTGGTCTAGGCGCGCGCGGCCGCGAGCTGCCCGCACGCCGCGTCGATGTCGCGGCCACGGGTCAGCCGGACGGTCGCCGGCAGCCCGTGCTCCTCGAGGACGGCCCTGAACGCGCCGATCGCGTCGCGCGACGATCCCGAGAAGGGGGACTTCGTCCCCCTCTCCTTCGGCCCCCTGGGCACGGTCGGGTTGTACGGGATCAGGTTGACCTTGTAGATCCGCGGGTCGAGCAGCGCGACGAGCCGGCGGGCCTGCTCGTGGCGGTCGTTGACGCCGGCGAGCATCACGTACTCGATGAACACCCGGCGGCGCTTGGCCTCGTGCCAGCGCTCGCAGGCGGCGAGCACGTCGGCGAGCGGCCAGCGCTCGTTGACCGGCATGATCTGCGAGCGCAGCTCGTCCTCGGGCGCGTGGAGGCTGAAGGCGAGCCGGATCGGCGCCGGGTCGCCGGCCAGCCGCTCGATCCCCGGCGGCCAGCCGACGGTGCTGACCGTGGTGCGGCGATGCGTGATGCCGACGTCCGGCAGCCGCCGCGCGGAGGCGAGCACGGCGTCGAGGTTCATCATCGGCTCGCCCATCCCCATGTACACGAGGTGGTCGACCGGCTCGATGCGGCGGAAGTGCAGGACCTGGTCGAGGATCTCCGAGGCGGTCAGGTTGCGCCCGAACCTCATCGTCCCGGTCGCGCAGAACGTGCAGGTCAGCGGGCAGCCCGACTGCGAGGAGACGCAGATCGAGCGCCGGCCGTCGCGGTAGCGCATGAGCACCGCCTCGACCGGCCGGCCGTCGCGTGTGTGGAACAGCGTCTTGACCGTCCCGTCGCGCGCCTCGGCCTGGTCGACGACGGTCAGCGTCGAGAACGGCACGTCCTCCGCCAGGCGCGCACGCAGCGCGGCGGGCACGTTGCTCATCTCCTCGTAGCCGGCGGCGCCGCGCGCGGCCCACTCCCACACCAGCCCGGCGCGGAACGCGGGCTGGCCGGCGCCGGCCAGCGTGCGGTCGAGGAGCTCGAGGTCCACGGCCCTAGGGTAGAGGCGCGATGCGGCTCGCCAAGTTCCTCGCCCACGCCGGTGTGGCCTCGCGCCGGGCCGCCGAGGAGGTGATCCGCGGGGGCCGCGTGACCGTCGCCGGCGAGGTCGTCACCGACCCGGCGCGCGACGTCTCAGAGCTCAGCCAGGTGGCCGTCGACGGGCGGCTCCTGCACGGCGAGGAGGAGCGCGTCGTGCTCATGCTGCACAAGCCCGCCGGCGTGGTCTCGACCGCCCGCGACACCCACGGGCGGCGGACGGTCGTCGATCTCGTGCCGCGCCGCGGCAGCCGCCTCTACCCGGTCGGCCGCCTCGACGCCGACACGACCGGGCTGATCCTGCTGACCAACGACGGCGAGCTGGCCAACCGGCTCACCCACCCGCGCTTCGAGGTGCCGAAGACGTACCTTGCGAGGGTGTCCGGCGGGACGGTGGGCGAGAAGGCGCTGCGCGCGCTGCGCGAGGGCGTCGAGCTCGACGACGGCCGCACGAGCCCCGCGAAGGTCCGCCAGGTCGACCCGGGCGTCCTCGAGCTGACGCTCCACGAGGGGCGCAAGCGCCAGGTCCGCCGGATGATCGAGGCGGTCGGTCGCCGCGTCGTCGACCTCCGGCGCGTGCGCTTCGGTCCGCTCGGCCTCGGCGACCTGCCGGCGGGCCGTTCCCGGCGCCTGACCGCGGCCGAGGTCGAGCGCCTGCGCAAGGCGGCGCGGCGATGAGCGGGCCGGGCGTCCCTCGCACCCGCCTGCTAGAAGCCACGGGCATGCGGCTCTTCGCCCTCCGCGGCGCCAGCTCCGTCGATCGCAACGAGGCCCGGGCCATCCTCGGCGCGACCGAGTGGCTGCTGCGCGAGATCCTGCGGCGCAACGACCTCG
>JAUJME010000393.1 GCA_030447005.1 Solirubrobacteraceae bacterium
GTAGGCCAGCAGGGAGAAGTAGTGGGCGAGGACATAGGCGGCGACGATGGGGATCAGGGAGTGGGCGAGCCGGCGGCTGAGCTCCCGGCGCCCGAGCCGGGCGCGCGCCCGCGGCATGCCCCGCACCGCTACCCACCAGATCGCCCCTACGAGCGCGATCGTCGCCGCGTAGCCCACCACGAAGGCGAGCTCGAGCGCGAGCCCCTTGGACGCGCCGAGGCCGGCGAAGGCGTCCTGGAGCCGCGGCGCGGCGCCGGAGAAGATCGGCCCCTCCTTCGCCCCGTCGAACCCGGTGGTCGCGATCGCGACGATCAGCAGGGCGACCGTGCCGGGGACCGCGCGCAGGGCGGCGGCGCCGGCGGCCGGCGCGCGCACCGCCAGCCGGCCGTCCTCCCGGCGCGCGAGCGGCGCCAGCGACGCGAAGAGCGAGAAGTAGGCCCCGAAGGCGTCGCCGCGGCGCGTCCACGGCTCGACGCCGTAGAGGCTCATGCCGACGAGCTGCACGACGAGGTAGGCGAGCGCGAAGGCCGCCAGCGGGGTCGGCTCGCGCCCCGCGGCGAAGCAGAGCTCGGCCAGGCCGAAGGCGAGCAGGCCCGCCACCGCCGGCCAGTGGCCGAGGCGCTCGGGGTAGGGCAGCGGCTCGGGCAGCGCGTCGCCGCCCGCCCGCCGCGCCACCCAGCCCGTCGCCCGGCCGATCGCCCGCCACGGGCTGAGCGCCCGGAAGACGTCGCCGAGCAGGAGCGAGACGACCGGGATGCCGACCCAGAAGACGACGTAGACGGCGGTCGGCGCGAGGTTGTCGCGCTGGGAGTCCGTGCCGGCCAGACCGGCGTAGACCACGAGCCCGAACGCGAGGACCCCGACCGCGCCGGCCACCACGTCGACTGCGACGGGGAGGCGGAAGAGCGCGTGGCCGCGCGGGCGCTCGAGCCGCGGGCGCGACCAGCCCGCCGCCAGCGCGGCGAAGGAGACGACGAGGACGGCCGCGGCGGCGGCGCCGAACAGCTCGGCGGGGATCGGGAGGTCGGCGCGCCCGACGAGCCCGTGCGCGGCGGCGCTCGCCGGGAGGGCGAGCGTCAGCAGGGCCGGCGCCGCGAGGGCCGCGCGCCGGGCGGCGCGGCGGCTCAAGGGTCGACGCGGAGCTGGGCGACCTGGACGCGCGCGCTCTCGAGCTCGACCTCGAAGATCCCCGCGATCTCGGCCGGGAAGGAGAAGCGCACGGTGCCGCCGGCCTTGACGTCCTTGGTGACGTCGTAGCCGTGGACGTGCACCTCGTCGGCGGTGTCGGACGAGACCGCGAAGCGGACGGTCTCCCCCTTGTCGAAGCGCAGCTCGGCGAGCCCGCCGGCCACCTCGCCGCCGCGGTAGCGGACCGTCTCGATCTCCGGCTCGGGCCGCGGGGTCGCGGCCGGCGTGGCCGTCCCCTGCGGCTCGGCCTCCTGCGGCTCGGCCTCCTGCGGCTCGGGCGTGCTCGTGCCGGTGACGGTCGGGGGCGGCCTGTCGGCCCGCTCCGTCTCGGAGTCCGATCCGCCCGCGAGCGCGACGACCGCCACGAGGGCGATGACCGCGGCGATGGCGGCGAAGACGATGCGCTGGCGGCGTTCCATGGCTCCGGCGATCGAGTCTAGAACGCACGACGGCCCCGCTCGCGCGGGGCCGTCGTGGTCACTTCCGAGGTGGTGCGGAGCGCCGCTACTTCTTGCAGGCGACCGTGTCCGTGGCGGTCGAGTTCGGCGCCGCGGGCGGGTTCGGGTTCGGCGCGTAGGTGAGGCGCGTCTGGAAGTCGTGCAGGCCGCCGGTGCAGCCCGTCGCCTCGAAGATGCCGTGCTTCTTCTTCCCCCTGCCGGTCGTGCCCTTGAGCTTGACGTCGATCTCGGCAAGGGAGGCGTACAGGCCCGGGATGGGCTGCTGGATCTCCGCCGGGATGTCGATGGTGAGCTTCTGGCCGAACTTGTTGCCGCCGGCCTTGGAGACCTTCGCGGTGAGGACCCTGTTGGTCTCGCCGTCGGCCTGGTCCAGGAGGATGGTCAGCGACGACGACGAGCCGACGAAGAAGAAGACGTTGAAGTTCAGCGGCGCCTGCTCGGGACCCACGACCGCCTCCGCGGTGCCCTGCCCGAGCCTCGACTTGGCCGGGCAGGCATCCTTGCCCTCGGCCTCGACCTTCGAGGGCGAGCAGGTCGGGAAGCCCTTCGCGTTGATCTTCACGGTCTTGGCCAGGAAGACCTCGATCCGGCTGACCGTGGTCTGGGAGGCCTTGTTGTTGGCGATGCCGAGGTTGAGCCCGACGGCCTTCGGCTTCTTCTTCGTGCCGGCCTTCGTGGCGATGCCGCTGACCTGCAGCGTGTGCG
>JAUJME010000394.1 GCA_030447005.1 Solirubrobacteraceae bacterium
CTGGGAGGCGGCGCTCGGCGCGTACTGGGAGGAGCACGAGTCGATGGGGACGGGGGCGGCGGCGCGGTCGCCGGGGTTGCTGATGATCGATCGGAAGGAGCCGGGGGTGTGGAAGGTGCGCCAGATCGTCGATGACCCCGAGGGCGATCACGACTTCGCGATCGTCGCGGTGGTGGACCTGGATGCTTCGGATGCGGTGGGGGAGCCGGTGATCCGGACGGAGGCGTTCGCCGCCGCCGGCATCGGCCCTTGAGCGCTCCGGCGGTACGCCCGCCCCGGCGGGTGCGTCACGCCCGCCCGCGTTCACCCCGCAGGCCGATGGCCCCCGCCGCCACGTTGAGGATGCCGACCAGGCCCACGAGGACCGCGTAGGTCCGCGTCTCCTCGAGCTGGTCGACCTGCCTGGTGAGGGCGAGGGCGAGGCCGAGGAGCAGAACGGTGGCCGCGGCACCGATCGGGTCGACGGCGACGCCGCGGCGCGCCAGCACCGCCCCGAGCAGCGCGCCGGCGCCGGCACCCAGCAGGTACAGCCCGGAGCCGTCGAGCTCCGGCTTGGCGCGCTCCACGACGACGACGGCGATCCCGACCCCGAGCAGCACGAGCGCCGTCGCCCAGTAGCCGCCCCGCGGCCCGCCCGCCAGGGCGGCGGCCAGGTAGATCAGGCCGAGGGAGAACGGCACGAGGTAGAAGCGCGCGCCGTCCTCGCCGACGACCAGCGCGAGAAGGATCGCCCCGACGACGAGCAGGGCGCCCTGCACGAGCCGCGTCCGCGCGGGTCGCTCCTCTGACGGCGGCGCGGACGCCGGATGGTGCTCGGTGGCGGCGGTGGACAGGCCGCGAGCATGTCAGCCGGCGGGCTGAGGTGGCGCCGCATGCCCTCCGGTCCGAACGGGCAATCGGGCCCTGTGCTCCGCTACGTCGTTGCCCTGCTGCCGCTGATCGCGCTTGCCGTCCTCGCGCTCGGCCCGTTCGGCGAGGAAGCCGGAGGCGGCGAGGCCGCGAAGGCACGATCGACCGCGCTGCCGTTCCCGCCGAAGGCGGCCGAGCCGGCCGGCTCGCCGCCCGCGTCGCGCAAGCCGGCCGGCCGCGTCGTGCGGATCGGCGGTCCGGCCGAGGGTCTCGCCGCCGACCCGGAGACCGGCCTGGTCGCGGTCGCCCGCAAGGACCAGAAGCTGCTGCTGCTCGTCGACTCCGCGTCGGGGTCGGTGCGCAACCAGGTCGAGCTGCCGGCCGCGCCGCGCCACCTGGATCTCGCGAAGCCCGGCGGGCCGGTGCTCGTGCCCGCCGAGGAGGCCGACATGCTCGTGCAGGTGGCGCTGCCGGGGGGCGAGAAGACCGAGACGCCGGTCGGCGACTACCCGCACGCCGCCACCTTCGCCGGCGGGCTCGCCTACACGGCCGACGAGTTCGGCTCGACCGTCACCGCGGTGCAGGACGGCAAGGCGGTGAAGCGCGCGCCGGTCGACGCCCAGCCCGGCGGCATCGTCGCCGTGGGCGACGAGCTCGGGCTGATCTCCGTCCGGGCCTACACGGTGGCGCTCGTCGGCCAGGACACCCTGCGCGGCGGCGGCTCGCAGAACGCGGGCAGCGGTCCGACCCACGCCGAGGCGGACGCTGACGGGCGGATCTACATCACCGACACCCGCGGCAACGCGCTGATCGTCTACGAGACGCGCCCGGGACTCAGGTTCCTGACGCGAATCCCGCTGGCGGGCGGATCGCCCTACGGCATCGCGGTCGACCAGCGCCGCGACCGCGTGTGGATCACGCTGACCGGCTCCAACGAGCTCGTCGAGATAGAGGCGTCAGGCAGGCCCCGCCGCCTCCGCACGTTCCCGACCGTCCGCCAGCCGAACACGGTGACGGTCGACGAGCGCACCGGGCGCCTGTTCGTCGCGTCGCAGCAGGAGGACGCGCTGCAGATCATCGACCCCTGAGCGCAACCCACGGCCAAGATCCAGGGCCTGCGGTGGGCGACGCCGGCGCGTCGCGCCGGGCGGCGCACAGGACCGCCGGGCGGGAGGCGCTGCGGCCGTCCACCGACTCCGCAGGCGCTTCGCCTAGGAGACCCTCGAGCGCACCACGATCTTCGCGATCCCGATCTCGAGGCCCTCCTCGAGCGCGTCGGTCGAGAAGGCCCCGTTGAGCAGCTCGGCGGCCTCCTTGGTGAGCTTGACCGTCGTGCCCTCGAGCACCGCGCCGTCCTCGATCTCGCGCAGCGGCTCGAGCGTCCGGCCGTCGAGGAAGAAGAGCGGGGCCTCCTCCTCGGCCACCTTGCCGTTGGCGCGCACCTCGCCGGTGAGCACGGACTCGCCCGGGTCGATCTTGAAGTCCGTCAGCG
>JAUJME010000395.1 GCA_030447005.1 Solirubrobacteraceae bacterium
GTGCGCTTGTAGACCTGCGGCTGCAGGACGTTGTTCTCGATCTGCTGGTAGACGAAGACCACGACGATCCAGGCGATCGTGTCGCCCGGGAAGTCGTCGAGCAGCGTGACCAGCGCGACGATGGCGCCGCCGAGCGTCGCGCCGACGAGCGGGATGAGGGCGAGGAAGCCGGTCAGCACCGCCAGCGGCACCCGGAAGGGCACGTCGAGGACCGACAGCGTGACGAAGGTGACCAGGCCGCACACCGTCGCGATGGTCAGCGCGCCGGCCACGTAGCCGCCGACGGAGCGGTAGACGTCGAGGGCGACCTCGGTGAAGCGCGGGCGGTTCTCCGGGGTGATCTGCTCGAGTGCGAACGCGAAGATGCGGCGGCCGTCGAGCAGCAGGAAGAAGCAGATCGTCAGCACGGCGATGAGCTGCACCAGCGTGGAGAACACGCCGAGCGTCACCGCCTGCAGGGCACTCGCGGCGTCGCCGAGCCGGGTCGGCAATCGCTCCGCCTGATCCGCGAGCCGCGCCGTGATGTCGTAGCGGTCGTCGTAGCGGCGGATCGTGTCGTTCTCGCGCAGGTCCTCGACGTACTGCGGCGCGTCCGTGGCGAGCTTCTCGACCTGGTCGACCACCGGGGGCACCACGAGCAGCCCGATCACGAAGATGAACAGCCCGACCGAGACGAACATCGCCAGGATGGCCAGCGAGCGCGGCGCCCCGCGCCGCGCGAAGAGGTCGACGCCGGGCCCCAGCGCGATGGCCAGGAACACGGCGATCAGGATGAGCTGGACGACGGAGCGGACGAGGTAGAGCAGGTACAGGAGCACGGCGAGGCCGACCAGGGTGAAGAACACCCTGGCGATCGTGCGCGTCGAGAGCTGCTGGCCGCCGCTGCCCATGCTGGGCATCCGGTTCCCCGCCAGGGGGCGGTGCTAGTCGCCGCTGCTGAAGAGACCGCCGATGGCGGCGATGCCGCCACCCAGCACGAAGCCGGCGACCGCCGCCCCGATCAGGACGTTGCGGCGGTTCTGGACGAGCTTCTTGCGCCAGTCGGTCGCCTCGGCGAACTCGGCGCGGAGGGTCTCGACGGCCGTCCCGAGCTGCGTCCGGTTGGCCTCGATCGACTGGCGGATCTCCTCGGGGGAGCGCGCGGCGCCCATCAGCGACGGGCCTCCGTCTGCGCGGCCGGCGTCGACGTGCTGGAGGAGATGGTCTGGCGGATCAGCTGGGCCTCCTCGATGGCCATCTTCGGGGTGGGCGGCGAGCCCTTCTTGATGAAGCGCGCGGCCAGGAACCCGGCGATGCCGCCGAGCACGAAGAGCAGGACGGCGACGATCAGGAAGCCGAGCCAGAAGTCGTCGCCGCCGCGGCCCTGCACGAGCTTCCACAGGAACCACGAGAGCGAGTGCAGCAGGTACAGGAGCCCGAGCAGCGCGAAGACGCCGGCCACGATGCCGACCACCGCGCCCTTGACGAGCTTGGTCACCTTCTCGGTCAGCTCGGCCTTGGCGAGGGCGATCTCCTCGCGGACGAGCAACTGCGCCTTCTCGGAGACCTCCTGGACCGCCTGGGCGACGCCAGTGGAGTTGCGCGGATCAGTTGCCAATGATCTTCAGCACCTTCGCGATCAGGAACGTGGCGGCGAACGCGATGCCCGCCTGGAGCTCGGGGCGGTCGCCGAACGGGAGGTTCTCGAACGGGTCGTCGGAGGAAGAGGACGCGCCGGGACCGGAGGCGGCCACGGCGGCCGGGGCGCTGAAGCCGGTCGTAGGCGTCGCGGGGGTCGCGCTCGAGCCGCGCGCGGCGGCGGCCGCGGCGCTGGGCTCGGTGCCCAGGCCGACGCCGGGAGAGGTGACGGTGGCAGCCGACAGGCTCGACGTGCCGCCCGCGGCGCCGGCGTCGGACGTGCGCTCCTGCTCGGCGCGCGACTCGGCCTGCTCGCGGGCGCGGCGCGCCTCGGCGGCGGCGGCCTCCTCGCGCTGGCGGGCCTCGGCCTCCTCGCGCTCGGCCTTCTCCTCGCGCTCGCGGGCCTCCTTGGCCTCCTGCTCGGCCTTCTCCTCGGCCTCCTCGGCGCGGCGGACGTCGGCGTGCGCGACCTGCTCGCGGATCTCGGCTTCCTTGGGGTCGTCGGGCGTCATTCGGGGGGATCTTCCCCGAACGCGCGGTGCCAAATCAGATGGGCGACCTTGGCGGTGGCCACGGAGGCGAGCGCGCCGAGCCCGGCGAGCAGCCCCGAGTACATCAGCCGCTTGACCATGTCGTTGTCGGTCATCGTCGCGGCAGTCAACCAGATGCGCCGGATCCATGATCCGACGGCACGTCGAGGCCCGCGCAGATCGTCTC
>JAUJME010000396.1 GCA_030447005.1 Solirubrobacteraceae bacterium
CATGTCGACGTACCCGCGCGCCGAGTACAGGAGGAAGGAGGCCGAGGACGCGACGAAGAGGGCGCCCAGGAGCCCGCTCCAGCGCCCGAAGACCTCCGCGCCGAGCCGGTAGGCGCCGACGATCAACGCGGCGTGGGAGAGGAAGCAGAGGCCGACGAGCGCGCGGTCGGCGTGCTCGCCGATGAGCCCGAGCACGGCCGCGACGGCGATGTAGAGCGGATGCTGGGTCGGCGCCGCGTACGCCTCGAAGCTGGGCAGCGTCCCCGCGCGCAGCTCCCGCCCCCACACCAGGTGGTAGTAGGAGTCGTAGTTGGGATAGGTCGGCGCGAGCGCCCAGACGAGCAGCGCCCCCAGCACCACGACCCCCGCCCCGATGAGCTCGAGGCGGCGGTCGAAGCGGCTCACGCGGCGACCGCGGCCGCCGGCTCGGCGCGCCGCTCCCGCGCCTCCCGGCGAGCCGGGTAGCGCGCCAGCGCGACGCCCACCCCGAGCAGCGCCCAGGCCAGCGGGTCCTCGAGGAACGCGGCGGAGAGCCAGGTATGCACGACGAGGCCGATGAAGCCGGCGCCCACCGCCGCGCGCGCCGCCGACCGGCCCGCGCCGCGCAGCAGCCGCGCGAGTGCCGCCGCAAGCAGCGCGAGGTAGACCGCGAGCCCGATCACGCCCTGCTCGGCCCCGACGGTGATCGGGATGGTGTGCGACGCCGAGACGGCGCGCTCGCTCGAGGCCTCCTCGGCGCGGCGGTACTCCTTGGAGAACGAGCCGGACCCGTAGCCGATGACGGGCCGCGCGAGCGCGAGGTCGATGCCGCCCCGCATGAGGTCGAACCGGCCGGAGGTGGCGGCGTCGACCGACTCGCGCGAGGAGAGGTCGAGCCGCAGCGCGCCCGGGAACGCCGCCACGAGGGCGACCGCGGCGAGCACCGCCGCCCCGGCCACCGCGAGCGTCCGCCACGGCGCCCACCGCAGCGCCGCGAGGACCACGAGCCCGGTGAGCAGCGCCGCGAAGCTCGACTGCGAGAGCGTGAGCACGAGTCCGGCCCACAGCACGGCCAGCCCGGCCGCCGCGAGGGCGACCCGGCGCGGCTCGCGCCGCCACAGCAGGAGCGCCGCGAGCCCGAGCATGACGAGCGCGAGGAAGCGCCCGTAGATGTTCGGGTCGAAGAACAGCGAGTTGACCCGGAAGTAGGCCTCGAACTGGTTCGAGGCGATCACCTTCGGGTTGAGCAGCAGCTCGCGCTGCCAGTACTCGACGAAGCCGATCGCCGCGAAGACGAGCGCGAGGCCCACCAGCACGCCGAAGCAGAG
This sequence comes from Solirubrobacteraceae bacterium, assembly GCA_030447005.1. Next base: position 1,308 of record JAUJME010000396.1, read on the forward strand.
GCGCAGCAGGCGCGGCGTCCACTCGAGCTCGCGCAGGAGGGCGAAGAGCAGGAGGAAGGGGACGTAGAAGAAGACGACCTGCTCGAGCGCCTTGGAGGTGTCCGAGGAGTACACGGCCTGCAGCGCGTAGAGGACGACCGCGCCGGCCAGGAGCCGCTCGAGCCACCCGTTGGGGCGCTCCGGGCGATCGCCGCCGCCGCCGCGCAGGCGCGGGACGAGCCAGGCCAGCGCCCCCGCGCCGATCACGAGGTAGAGCGGAACGAGGAGGTTCGCCGTCGTGCCGCCCGACTCGATCGGCACGCGGAAGGGCACCGCGGCGATCGCGCAGGCGGCGAACAGCCGCGGGCGGCGCGCGAAGAGGACCGCGAGCACGGCGAGGGCGGCGAGCCCGGCCCCGGCGGCGCCCGCGGCGACCGCCGGCCGGTCGAGCAGCGCCTGGACCTGCGGCGTCTCGGCGATGTCGAGCACGAGCAGGACGGGCGTGAGCACGAGCGCGCCGAGCATCGCCAGCGCGCGCGCGCGCGCGCTCGGGGCCACCACCGCGGCGGCGGCCAGCGCGGCGGCCGCGATCATCCCGGCCGCGCTCATCGGCGCAGCGGCGAGCGGGGTCGCGGGCGGACGCGGCGCAGGATGTCGGCGACGTTGCGGGTGACCTGCTGCACCCCGGCATCCTCGGGCAGGCGGCGGCCCCAGTCCGGGAGGCCGATCCGGATGACGATGCCGCGGCCCAGCCGCGAGCCGGTCAAGGCGGACCGCGCGGCCCGCGGCGCGCCCGTGGCGGGGTCGAGCGGCGCGGCGGCGCCGAGGTCCTGGCCGGCCGCCGCGAGGAGCCGCAGGCGCCCGTTCTCGGCCGGGACGGACTCCTCGATCGCCGCGAACGGCCCGACCGCCTCGCCCGTGCCCTCGAGCAGCCCGAGCTGCGGATCGTCCTCGAGCGGGACGAGGAAGGCCGGCTCGTCGGGGCGGCGGACCTCCTCCAGGCGCGCGCCGAGGGCGTCGGTCGCGGTGGGCTGGGTCGG
>JAUJME010000397.1 GCA_030447005.1 Solirubrobacteraceae bacterium
CTCGATGCCCGAGTCCGTGAAGCGCCGCGGGTCGTCGGGGCCGACGATCGGCGCGACGGAGATGTCGCCGGCGGTGTCCTTGTCCTCGATGGCCATGCGGGGATGGTACGGCGCGATCAGGGGGGCGAGGTCCCGGTTCGCGCGACTACGCTTCGCAGTGCGATGGCGGTCACGACCGGACTCAGCGCCACGGAGTACGTCACCCGGCGGGAGTGGCCGCGCTGGTCGCAGCTCATCGAGGGCGAAGTCGTCGTGAACACGCCGTCGGACTACCACCAGTACCTGGTCGGCGAGCTCTACGCGCTGCTGCGCGAGTGGGCCCGTGCGGCGCCCGACCGCGGCCGGGCCGGGCTGTCGGTCGACGTCCGGGTCGACGAGCGCAACGTCTACGCGCCCGACGTCTGGTGGCTCGCCGGATCGGACCGCCCGTCGCGCGACACCGTGTTCCTGCCGGCGCCGCCCGACCTGGCGATCGAGGTCCGCTCGCCCTCGACGTGGCGCTACGACGTGGGGGTCAAGAAGGCGCGCTACGAGGCCAACGGCCTGCCGGAGCTGTGGCTCGTCGACCACGTGGCGGACACCGTCCTCGTGTACCGCCGCTCGGCTCCCGGGGCGCCCGAGTTCGACGTCGCCCTCGAGCTCGGGCGCGGCGAGGCGCTCACCTCGCCGTTGCTCCCCGGCTTCCGGCTCGAGCTCGCGAGCCTCTTCCTCGACTGACGGGTCCTGCGATCCTCCGGGCGTGTCGCTGCGCTCGCTCCCGTCGGTCGACGCCCTCGCGGCGGAGGTCGACGCGCCGCGCGCCGAGGCGCTGGCCGCCGCGCGGGCGGTCCTCGCCGAGCGGCGCGCCGAGCTGCTGGCCGGCGAGGACGGCGACGCGGACCTCGGCGCCCGCGCCCGCGCCTGGGCCGCCGCGCGCGGGCGGCCGTCGCTGCGGCGGGTGCTCAACGCCACGGGGGTCCTGCTGCACACGAACCTGGGCCGGGCGCCGCTGGCCGCCGCGGCGCGCGAGGCGGTCGCCCGGGCGGCCGAGGGCTACGCCAACCTCGAGCTCTCGCTCGAGACGGGCGAGCGCGGGTCGCGCCACGACCACGTCGAGCGGCTGCTGTGCGAGCTGACGGGCGCGGAGGCCGCCATGGCGGTCAACAACTGCGCCGGCGCGACACTCCTCGCGGTGGCCGCGCTGGCCGGCCGCGAGCGCTCGGTGGTCGTCTCCCGCGGCCAGCTCGTCGAGATCGGCGGCGGCTTCCGCATCCCCGAGGTCGTCGCCCAGGCCGGCGCCCGGCTGGTGGAGGTGGGGACGACGAACCGCACCCGGCTGGCCGACTACGAGCGGGCGATCGAGGCCGGGACGGGCGCGCTCCTGCGCGTGCACCCGTCGAACTTCCGCCAGCTCGGGTTCGTCGAGGAGGTCGAGATCGAAGCGCTGTGCGCGCTCGGCGTCCCGGTGATCGACGACGTGGGGTCCGGCGTGCTCGCCGACGGCCTCGCGCCGCTCGAGGAGGAGCCGGCGATCCGCCGCTCCGTGCGCGCCGGCGCGGCGCTCGTCTGCTTCTCGGGCGACAAGCTGCTCGGCGGGCCGCAGGCCGGGCTCCTTGTCGGCCGCGCCGAGGCGGTCGCGGCGGCCCGCGCACACCCGCTGGCGCGCGCCCTGCGCCTCGACAAGCTCTCCCTCGCGGCGCTCGGGGCGACGCTCGGGCTCTACCGCGACCCCGATCGCGCGCGGGCCGAGATCCCGGTGCTGGCCATGCTGACCGCGTCCGGCGAGGAGCTCGCCGCGCGCGCGGCGCGGCTGGCCGCGGCGACCGGGGGCGAGGTGGTGGCGGGCGTGGGCCGGGTGGGCGGCGGCGCGCTGCCGCTGCTCGAGCTCCACGGGCCGGTCGTCGCGCTCGACGTGCCCTCGCCGGGCGAGCTCGCCGCGCGCCTGCGCGCGCAGGACCCGCCGCTGGTCGGTCGGATCGAGGCGGGCCGCCTGCTGCTCGACCCGCGCACGCTTCTCGGCGGCGAGCTCGAGGCGGCGGCGAGCGCGGTCCGTGCCGCGCTCGCCGGCCCGAGCGCGCCTACGTGAGCAGGACGATCAGGACGATCACGGCGATGATGAGCGCGACGATCGCGATCGTACGGGTGTTCATATGAAGCTCCCTCCCTTTCCGTGGCCGGCGGCCTCATTGCCGCCGGGTTGGCGCCGCAGCGCTCGTACCCGTATTCGTCGGGCGCCTGACGCGTTCCTGCCTCTCGCCTAGGCTCCGGGCGCGATGCCCGCCCCGCTCACCCTCGGCACCGCCGGGCACATCGACCACGGCAAGACGGCGCTCGTCGGGGCGCTG
>JAUJME010000055.1 GCA_030447005.1 Solirubrobacteraceae bacterium
CGACGTCGAAGCCCTCGATCGAGTTCGTCTGCGGGTTCTTGAAGCCGAACGGCGGCACGTCGTACTTGACGCCGATCGTGATCTCGCCCTTCTCCTGGATCCGGCCGAGCACGCTGTCCGGCGGGTACTCCTTGACGTCGGCGGCCGGCGTGGCCTCCTCGCCCGGCGCGACGCCCGTGCCCTCGCCGTCGTCGCCGCAGGCCGCCAGCCCGAGCGCCGCGACGAGCGCGACCAGCAGCGCCAGCAGCCACCGCGTGTTCCCCATGCCCCTCATCTGCAGTTCCCCCTAGTGATGGATGATCTTGTCGACGAACTCGCGCGCGCGTTCGCTCTTGGCCGCCGAGAAGAACTCGTCCGGCGGGCCCTGCTCGACGATGACCCCGCCGTCGATGAAGACCAGGCGGTCGCAGACCTCGCGGGCGAAGCCCATCTCGTGGGTCACCACGAGCATCGTCATGCCCTCGCGCGCGAGGTCGCGCATGACGTCGAGCACCTCCCGGATCATCTCCGGGTCCAGCGCCGACGTCGGCTCGTCGAAGAGCATGAGCTTGGGCTCCATGGCCAGCGCGCGGGCGATCGCGACGCGCTGCTGCTGGCCCCCGGAGAGGTCGGCGGGATAGGCGCCGGCCTTCTCGGCGATCCCGACCCGCTCGAGCAGCGCCTCGCCGCGCTCGCGCGCGGCCCCGCGCTCGGAGCCCTTGACCTTCACCGGGCCGAGCATGACGTTGTCGAGCACCGTCATGTGCGGGAAGAGGTTGAACTGCTGGAAGACCATCCCGATCTGCGCGCGCAGCCCGGCGAGCGCCTTGCCCGCCCGGGCGACCGAGTGGCCGTCGAAGGTGATGTCGCCGGAGTCGACGGTCTCCAGCCCGTTGACGCAGCGGAGCATCGTCGACTTGCCCGAGCCCGACGGCCCGGCGATGACGATCGCCTCGCCGCGGTCGACGGCGAGGTCGATGCCGTCGAGCACGACGTTGTCGCCGAACGACTTGCGCACGTCGCGCAGCTCGACGAGATGCTGGGTCCCCTGGTCGCTCACGCGGGCGGGAAGCTACCGGGCCGGGCGGCCGGGTGGCGCGCCCTCAGGGAACCTCGAGGTCAGTCGCCGTCGCCGAGCACCGCTCGGCGCACCGCCTCGGCGGCGTCGACGGCCCCGTTGGGCGCCGCGCCGTTGGCGGCCGGCTTGCGGCGGGTGCGCTTCTTGGGCGGCGCCTCGAGGACGATCGACTCGATCGCCTCGGCGGCGGGCTTGGCCGCCGGCTTGCGGCGGGTGCGCTTCGGCTTGGGCTTCGCCTCCGGCTCGGGCGCAGGGTCCGGCTCCGGTGCGGCCAGCGGCTCCGCCGGCGCCTCGGCGGTCGGCGCCGCGGGCTTCTTCGAGCGCCGGCGCGAGCGCCGCCGCTTGGGCGGGTCGACGTCGGAGGCCGTGACCTCGGGCGAGTAGGGCTCGATCTCGGCGACCTCGACGGGGGCGTCCTCGGCCTGGGCGTCGCCCTCGGGCAGCCCCTCGAGCCCCTCGACGCCCTCGACCATCACCTCGGCGCCCTCGGCGAGCCCCTCGCCCTTGCCCTTGCCCTTGCGCCGCCGCGTGGTGCGCTTGCGGCCCTTGGGGAAGTTGCGCAGCAGCTCGCGGGCGAGCGCCGCCGGCTTGCGCGACATCCGCGTCCGCGCGCCGTTGATGACCTCGCCGGCCTCGGCCGTGTGCGGCAGGGCGGCGGCGAGCAGCGCGGCGCTCAGCCTCCGGTCCTGCTGGCGGGAGGCGTGCACGAGGCGGCGGGCGTTGCGCGCGTGGGCGCCGCCCGAGGAGTTGACGAGCAGGCCGAGCAGCCGCTTGGTCTCCGGCCACCGCTGCACCGCGTACTCCTCGTGGACCTCGCGGGTGTACTCCGCGCAGTGCCAGATCCAGTTGTTGGCCTGGTCGCGGCGGCCGATCTTCTTCTCGGCGAGCGCGAGGAGCACGATCTTGACCCCCTCGCGCTTCTCCTCGCGCGGCCACGTGCCGATGATCTCGACCGCCACGTCGAAGGCCTCGGCGTCCTTGGCCGCCGCGATCTCCTGGAGCGCGCGCAGGCGCAGCTGCGGGTTCTTGTTGCGCTGGATCGCGGTGAGCAGGAACGCCCGCTTGAGCTCGCCGCTCTGGTCGAAGTGCAGCATCGCGCGCGCCCGGCGCCAGCCGTTGGGCGCGACGCGCGCGCCGGCGAGCGCCGCCCACTGGATCTGCTCGCCGTAGTCGAGGTGCTCGACCGCGATCCGCCAGAGCTCACGCTCGAAGACCTCGATCCGCCGGTTCTCCTCGCCGGTGACCGGCAGCACCCGGCGCTCGACCCGCAGCCGCCGGCCGCGGCCCCGGCGCACCGGCCCCACGACGATCGCGCCGCCGCGGTAGACGTCGCGGTCGAGCAGGGAGTGCAGCGTGACGACGGGGTCGTCGTGCTTGGTCGCCGGGTGGACGAAGTCCACGACGATCCCCGACTCCTTGCCCGGGTGGCGGCGGGTGACGCGGCCCACGCGCTGCTGGTAGATGCGCCTGGAGGCCGTCGGCGCGAGGTGCATGCAGACCGTCGCGCGCGGCGAGTTCCACCCCTCGGCGAGCAGCTGGGCGTTGACGAGGACGTCGACGTCGCCGCGCTCGTAGGCGGCGAGCGTCTCGGCCAGCTCGCGCTTGGGCGTCTCGCCCGAGACCGCGCGCGCCTTCAGGCCCACGTCGCGGAACGCCTCGGCGACGTTGTAGGCGTGGCGCACGCCCGCGGCGTAGATGACGCCGGGCACGCCGTCGAAGCGCGTCTTGTAGAGGTCGGCGATCGCCATGTTGAACGGCAGCTGGTCGAGCAGCTCGGCGAGCATCTCCTGGTCGAACTCGACGTCGACGTCCCCGCGGCGCAGAGGGACCTTGGCGATCGTCCGCACGCCCGGCCCGGGCGGGATGCGCACGCAGCGCAGCGGCGCGATCACGCCGCGGCGCGCGGCCTGGGCGAGGTCGAAGCGCGAGGTCTGGGTCGGGAACAGGTCGGTGACGTGGCGGGCGATCAGCGCGCCCGTCGCCGTCATGCCGATGAAGATCGGGCCGGCCCACTGGCGGATGGAGCCCGACGTCTTCTCGCCGAGCGCGGTGTGGGCCTCGTCGCAGATGACGATCGTGTAGGCGTCGGAGACCTTGCCCGCGTTGCGCACGAACCACTGGTAGGTCTCGACCGTCACGGGTCCGTTCCCGGGGTCGTGGGGCTCCGAGCCGTCGTCGGCCTTGAGCAGGGCGCCCGCGATGCGGTCGCGGTAGCCACGGTCGCGCAGCTCGCCGTGGAACTGGTCGACCAGGTTGCGGCGGTGGGTGAGGATCAGGACGCCGCCGGTGCGCGACGCCTCGACGAAGCCGAGCGCGGCGACCGTCTTGCCGGCGCCCGTCGCGTGCTCGAACCAGAAGCGCTTGTCGGCGTTGGGGTCGTCGGGCGCCTCGGGGGCGTCGAGCTCCTCGTCGCCGGCGGGCTCCTCCGCCCAGTCCTGCGGCTCCTCGTCGGGCTCGTCCTCCTCGAGGTCGGGCGGCAGATCCTCCTCGCCGGGGATGGCGGGCGAGGCGAGCTCGCCCTCGGGGACCTCGGCGGCGGTCGCCGTGACGCCCGGGCCGCCCTGCGCGCTCGCCAGCAGCGCGGTCAGCGTGCCCGAGAGCGCGTCGACCTGGTGGGCGGAGAGGACGGTGCCGTCGACGAGCGTCGGCTCGGGGACGCTGAGCAGGCGCTCGAGCCCCAGCAGCAGCGACCACTCGCGCCGCCACTCGATCGACGGCCGCTCCGCGCCCGCCTCGATCTCGGCCAGCGCGGCGTCGAAGCCGTGACGGCGGGGGCTGCCGGGCGCGAGCGCGTCCGCGAGGTCCTCGCCCTCGAGCACGAAGGGCTCGCGGGTGAAGGACTGGACCCGCTCGATGTCGTCGGTTGAAGGCGGAGACGCGGCCGGATCGGCCACTGGCAAGAGTTCAGCCACGGAAGGCTCGCTGCTGGACGTGAGGGAGTCGTGGCCACGGCACACGGCTCCGGGGACTCGCGGCACCTGCTCGGGCGGTTCGCGCGATGCGCTGCACCGGACGGACCCTGAGCTCCAGATCCTGCGAGTACGGACATTGAAGCAGACGCGCCGGTCGCACACCAACGGCCGCCGCGCGGGGCCGCGGATACCCTCTCTCTCGATGCGCCGCGCGCTGCCCATCGTCGCCATGCTCGGCCTCCTCGCCGTCCTGCTGATCGGGCTCGCGCAGGCGGGCGGCGGCGGGGAGCCGGAGCCCGAGCCGTTCGATCTCGCAGCCGCCCAGCGGCAGCTCGCCGGCGCGCCGGCGCCCCTCGCGGCGCTCCACCGCGACGCCAACCGCCTGCTCGGCGGGGGGCCGCGCGCGTTCGAGGCGCGCCTGCGCGAGCTGCGCGGCTTCCCCATCGTCGTCAACAAGTGGGCCACCTGGTGCGGCCCGTGCCAGGTCGAGTTCCCGCACTTCCAGCAGCAGGCGACCAAGCGCGGCAAGGAGATCGCCTTCCTCGGCGTCGACTCCGACGACAACCGCGCGGAGGCGACGACCTTCCTGCGCGACACCCCCGTGCCCTTCCCCTCCTACGAGGACCCCGACTCGCGGATCGCCGACAAGTACGCGCCCGCGGGCTTCCCCACCACCGTCTTCATCGACGAGCGCGGCCGGACCGCCTTCATCCACCAGGGGCAGTACCGCTCCGAGGCCGACCTCGCCGCCGACATCGACCGCTACCTGACGCCGTGAGCGGCGAGGTGCGCCGCGCGCGCGGCGCCGCGGAGCGCCAGGCGGCGCGGGCGCTGCGGATCGAGGTCTTCGCGGGCGAGCAGGGCGTCCTCGCCGAGGCGGAGCGCAGCGCCGACGACGACGAGGCGCTCCACCTGCTGGCCGCGGGGGACGACAGCGCCGTCCTCGGCACCTGCCGGCTCGTCTTCTCGGGCGCGGCCGCGCGGCTCGGCCGCCTCGTGGTGCGCCGCGACGCGCGCCGGCGGGGGATCGCCACCGCGCTGCTCGCCGAGGCCGAGCGCGAGGCGCGCGCCGCCGGGGCGCACCTGATCGTCCTCAACGCCCAGACCGCCGCCGAGCCGCTCTACGAGCGGGCGGGCTACGTCGCACGCGGGGAGCGCTTCGTCCAGGAGGGCATCGAGCACGTCACGATGCGCAAGGAACTCCCGAGATGACCGACTCCACGAGATTCGCACCGCACGCCTTCGCGAAGTCGGCCATCTAGTGCATGAGATCCGCGTCGACCCGCTGACCGGCCTGCGGGCGATCATCGCCGAGGGGCGGGGGGACCGCCCGGGCGGCGGCTGGGAGCTGCCGGCGCCGCCGGCGCTCGACGCGGCCGCCGATCCGCTGCTCGAAGGCCATGAGGACCGCACGCCGCCCGAGCTCGCTGCCTTCGGCACGCCGGCCGGCCGCGCGCCCGACACCCCGGGCTGGAAGGCGCGCGCGATCCCCAACCGGTATCCGGCCCTCGTCCCCGGCGCCGCCGACCCGCCGCCGACGTCGGACCCCGGCCTCTTCTCCGCCCAGCCGGCCCTCGGCGACCACGAGGTCATCGTCAACGCCCCGCACGCCGCCACGACGCTCGCCGGCCTCGACCCGGCGCAGCTCGCCCTCGCCATGGACGCCTGGCGCGAGCGCATGCGCGTCCGCGCCGGCGCGAGCTGCCTGCACCTGCTGGTCAACGAGGGCGGCGCGGCCGGCGCCTCGCTGCCCCACACCCACGCCCAGCTCTACGCGCTGCCCTTCGTCCCGGCCGCGATCGCCCGCGAGCGCGAGCGCTTCGGCGCGCACGCGACGCGCACCATGGGCGGCAACCTGCTCGCCGACCTCGTCCAGGAGGAGGTCCGCCGCCGCGAGCGGCTCGTCGCGGTCGACGACGACGCCGTCCTGCTGACCCCGTTCGCCTCGCGGGTTCCCTTCCAGCTCGTGCTCGCGCCGCGCCGGGCCCGCGCGCGCTTCGAGGACGACGGCGCGACGGGGGCCGCGCTGCTCCACGACGGCCTCAACCGCCTGGCGCGCCGCCTCGGCGGCTCGCCGCCGCTCAACCTGTGGGTCCGGACGGCGCCCCGCGGCGCCGACCACTTCGCCTGGCGGATCGACGTCCTCCCGCGCCTCACCTGCCTCGGCGGGCTCGAGCTGGGCACCGGCCTCGACCTCAACGAGCTCGCGCCGGAGACCGCCGCCGCCGAGCTGCGCGCGGCCTGATCGCGATCGCCCTCACCGTCGCGCTCGCCACCGGCCTGGGGGTGGGCGCCGAGCGCCGCTGGGGGGAGGCCGCCGGGCGGGCGGCCCGCCGCCTGCTGCGGCTGATGCTCTTCGTCCTCGTCCCGTTCGTCGCCTTCTTCAACATCGCGCGGCTCGAGATCACCGCCGACGTCGGGATCGGGATCGGGATCGGCTACGTCGCGCTCATCCTCGCCGGCACGATCGCCTACGTGGTCGGCACCCGCCTCCTGCGCCTCGCCCGCCCGTCGACCGGCGTGCTGGTCAACACCGCGCTCCAAGCCAACACGGGCTACCTCGGCTACCCGCTGTGCGTCGCGGTGTTGGGCGCCGACCGCCTGCCCGAGGCGGTCGCCTACGACACGCTCGTGCAGACCCCGATGTTCCTGATCGGCGTCTTCGGCGTCGGCGCGGCGATGGGGACGGGCGTCGGCGAGGCGCTGCGCGAGCGCCTGCGCGCGTTCGTCACCCGCAACCCGCCGATCGTGGCCGTGATCGCCGGCCTGCTGGCGCCCGCGGCGCTCGCGCCCGACGTGCTCGTCGACGCCTCGCGGGTGGTGGTCTACGCGATCCTGCCGCTCGGCTTCTTCGCGGTCGGGGTGACGCTCGCCGAGGAGTCCGAGGACGGCCAGCTCTCCTTCCCGCCCCCGTTCACGCGGCCGGTGGCCGCCTCGCTCGTCCTGCGGCTGCTCGTCGCACCGGCCCTGCTGGCCGGGCTCGCGGCGCCGTTCATCGACCTCCCGGAGCCCTATCTCCTGCTGGCGGCGATGCCGGCCGGGATCAACGGCCTGGTCGTCGCCCACGCCTACGGCCTCGACCTCCACTTCGCGGCGGCGGCGATCGCCTGGTCGACCGCCGTGGTGGTCGCCGTCGCCCTCCTCGCGGCGGGGCTCTGATGCGCGCGCTCGTGCAGCGGGTCTCCCGGGCGGAGGTGCGGGTCGGCGGCGAGGTGGTCGCGTCGATCGGGCCCGGCCTGCTCGTCCTGCTCGGCGTCACCCACGACGACGACGCGGCGCGCGCCGACCGGCTCGCCGACAAGGTCCGCGCGCTGCGCGTCTTCCCCGACGCCGCGGGCCGCATGAACGAGCCGCTCGGCGAGCGTGAGGTCCTCTGCGTCTCGCAGTTCACCCTCTACGGCGACGCGCGCAGGGGCAACCGGCCCGCCTACGTCGACGCCGCGCGGCCCGAGCACGCCGAGCCGCTCTACGAGCGCGTGTGCGAGCGACTGCGCGCCAGGCGGGGGGTCTTCGGCGCCAACATGGAGGTCGAGCTCGTCAACGACGGCCCCGTCAGCCTGCTGATCGAGCTGTGACGTGGGCTGAAACGCCGGTTGCGGCGCGCAATCGATCGCGCTTCAATGGGTAGGCCGGAAGGGGCACCGGCGCACGATGCGCTAAAGCCACGCGCGTGCGACCCGATCAATACGAGTGATCATGATCCCCTTCCTCTCCTCTGCCGACGTCCTGCTCACCGCGGGCGTGGTGAGCGGTCTCTCGGGCCTCGCGAGCGCCGTCTACCTGCTGGCCCGCCGCCAGCGGCCCGCGAAGGCCCCGGTGCGCGCCGCCACCCCGGCCGCCGCGCCCGCCGCCGAGTCCAAGGTCGCGGCCGCCGCCTGACCCACTAGGGTCCGGCCGCGTGCCGCCCGAGGACCGCTTCGTCTGCCGCTTCGCGGCCGAGCCGCCGCAGGACGGCACGCCCTACGGCCGCTGGGAGGGCCGGCTGCGCGAGGAGTTCCTGGCCGCCGTCGCGGCGATCGACCCGGGCGAGGACGACCTGGGCGAGCCCGGCGAGCCCGCCTGGCACCCCGACCGCACGTGGGCCGGGCGGACCTACGTGCCGGTCACCGCGCCGACCTCGACCGGCCTCGAGCTCTTCGGCTACGTCTCCTTCACGCCGGGTGACGCCGAGTCCGAGCCGTCGGACTTCTTCGCGTCGGCCGACTACACCGACGTGACCGCCGACCGCAACCCGGACTGGCGGCTGGACCTCTGCGACGAGGTCATCGGCGGCTGGCGCGGCGAGGGCGGCAACGTCGCGGCGATGACGCTCGTGTGGGGCCGCCCGCTGGTCGCCGACGGCGTCGTGGTGACGGCCGAGCTCGCGAACCTGGCGGTGGACCAGTGCGCGCTCGTCGACGGCCGCTTCACGCTGCTCGCCCCGGACGACTACCGGGGCGACTTCCTCGAGATCAAGCTCTTCGACCGCAAGCGCAACCAGATCGCCGCCGAGTCGCTCTACGACGAGTAACGTCGTCCAGACGACGAGCGCCAGCGAAGTCGGGCCGGACGAAACCCCTACTGAAGCACCCGCGCCGCCGGGATCCGCTCGGCGACCTCGGCGTCGGTGAGCGGGAAGTGGCAGGCGGCGAGGTTGCCGCCGTCCTTGGGCTCGAGCAGCG
>JAUJME010000398.1 GCA_030447005.1 Solirubrobacteraceae bacterium
AGGTTGGACACGAAGACCTCGATCGTGTTCGTCGTCGCGAACGGGTCGTAGCCCCAGACCTCCTCGAGCAGCCGCTGGCGCGGCACGACGATCCGCTCGTTGCGCAGGAGGTACTCGAGGAGCTCGAACTCGCGCTGGGTCAGCTCGACCGTGCGGTCGCCGCGCTTGACCTCGTGCGTGTCGGGGTTCAGCGACAGGTCGCCGACCACGTAGCTGCGCGAGCCGCGGGGCGGGCGGCGGCGCAGCAGCGCGCGCAGCCGCGCGAGCAGCTCCTGGCGCTCGAAGGGCTTGACGAGGTAGTCGTCGGCACCGGAGTCCAGCCCCTCGACGCGGCTCTCGAGCGCATCGCGCGCGGTCAGCATGAGGATCGGCACGTCGCCGTCGGCCCGCAGCCGGCGGGCCACCTCGAGGCCGTCGAGCTTGGGCAGGCCGAGGTCGAGGATGACGAGGTCCGGCATGAACGCCCCGGCCTGGTCGAGCGCGGCCTCGCCGTCGGGCGCGAGGCGCACCTCGTAACCCTCCATCCGCAGCGAGCGCTGGACGGCGAGCGCGATGTCCTCGTCGTCCTCGACGACGAGCACGCGGGGGTCTCGGGCGAAGCCGCTCACGGTCGCCATCGTACGGCGAGCGTCTCAAGCGAGGATCAACACGGCCGGGCGGAGGTGATCGGCGGGCAGGGGTCCGGCGGGCGGCGTCGAAGGGGGGCGGACTTCCATGCCCGCCGCCCGTACGACGTCCCCGAAGCGCAAGCCCGCCGCCAGGCGCAAGCCGGCCGGCGGCGCGCGCGCCTCCTCGAAGCGGCGCAAGGGACGCTCCGGGCTGCAGCTCGAGCAGCGTCACTTCGACCTGCTCGGCCTCGGGCTGGTCGCCGTGGCGGTGTTCCTGGGGTTCGTGATCTACCGCGACCGCGACGGCGGCGAGGCCGGTCGGCGCGCCGTCGAGGGACTCGAGTGGCTGCTCGGCGACATGACCAACGCGGTGCCGCCGGCGCTGGCGGCGATCGGGGCGATCCTCGTGCTCCGTCCGGTGCTCCCCGCCGTGCGGCCGTTCCGCTCGGGCGGGATCTGCCTGCTGCTCGCCGCCGGCCTGTGGCTGGGCGCCGCCGACGGCGGCGAGGTCGGCGCGCTGCTCGAGGGCGGCGTGGGCCGGCTCGTCGGCGACTTCGGCGTCCATGTCCTGGCGGTGTTCCTCTTCGTCGCCGCGGTGCTGCTGCTGACCGGGGCGTCGGTGGCCGGCGTGCTCAAGGCGACGAGCGACGGCGTCGCCGACACGACGCGGGCCATCCGCACGGCGGCGCCCGCCCGCCAGCGCCCCGCGGCGCCGCGCACGCGCACGCCGGTCGTGCCACCCGAGGACGACACGGTCGAGCCGGTGGTGCGCAAGACCGGGGCGCCGGCGGCGCTCTTCGAGCCCGTTGTCTGGGAGGCGCCGCCGGAGGATCCGATCCCGCCGGTCCAGGACGCGCTGCCGGAGCTCGAGCCCGAGCCCGAGCTCGACCCGGATGCCGACGACGACGCAGCGCTCGACGACGAGCCGGAGGCCGCGGAGGTGCGCGCCGCCACCCGCGCCGTCGACGTCGGTCCCGAGGACCTCACGCCGCAGGGCCGCTACCGCCCGCACATCACCGAGGACCCCGACTTCGAGTGGCGGATGCCGGCGCCCGACCTGCTCAAGCGCTCGAGCACCGAGCAGCTGCGCCCCGACACGCACGGCCAGGCGCAGACGGCCCGCAACCTCGTCGAGGCGCTCGGCCACTTCGGCGTGCAGTCGCAGGTCATCGGCACGGTCGCCGGACCCCACATCACCCGCTACGAGCTGCGCCTCGCACCCGGCATCAAGATGAGCAAGGTCGCCCAGCTCAAGGACGACCTCGCCTACGCGCTGGCGGCGACCGACATCCGCATCCTCGCGCCCGTGCCCGGCAAGACCGCCGTGGGCGTCGAGGTGCCGAACCACCGCCGCCGGATCGTCCAGCTCGGCGACGTGTTCACCGAGCCGCCCGCCGACTGGTCGCCGCTGACCGTCTGGCTGGGCAAGGACGTCGCCGGCAAGGCGGTCGGCGCCGACCTGGCCAAGATGCCGCACCTCCTCGTCGCCGGCACGACGGGCGCCGGCAAGTCGGCGTGCATCAACGGGATGCTCTCGAGCGTCCTGCTCCAGGCCACGCCGCATGAGATGAAGCTCGTCCTGATCGACCCCAAGCAGGTCGAGCTCAACCACTACGAGGGGATCCCGCACCTCCTGACGCCCGTCATCACGAGCCCGCGCATGGCGGCCAACGCGCTGCAGAACCTCGTCAAGGAGATGGAGCACCGCTACGG
>JAUJME010000399.1 GCA_030447005.1 Solirubrobacteraceae bacterium
CACCGGCCCGGGCGGCGTCGGCCGTCCCGTCGGAGGCCCGGGTCCCGCGCCGGGCGCGTCGCCGGGCGGCGGTGGCCCGCGCCCGGGTGGGGGCGGGGGCGGCGGCGCACCCGGCTCCGGCACGCCGGCGCCTCGACCGACCGCCACGCCCGGCCCGCTGCGCGGCGCCGCCGACCAGGTCCGCGGGGTCGTGCGGCCCGTCCCGGGCGTCGGCCCGGTGGCCGACAAGGTCATCGGCGAGGCGGTCGACCAGGTCGAGCCGACCCCGACCCCGTCGCCCCGCCCGCGCCGCTAGACGAACTCCCCCGGGCGCTGGAAGATCAGCTCGGGGACGACGCAGGCGGGGGAGAGCTTGAGCAGGTAGCGGACCGACTCCGCGACGTCCTCGGGCCGGATCATCTCCTCCGGCGGGACCTGCCCCTGGATGAACTCGGTCATCGGCGTGTCGACGAATCCCGGGCACAGCGCGACGGACTTCACGCCGTCGCCGTTGAGCTCGCGGTTCATCGCCTGCGCGTAGGCGACGACCGCGGCCTTCGTCGCCGAGTAGACCGAGAGCCACGCCTGCGGCGACTTGCCCGAGATGCTCGCCGTGTTGACCACCAGCGCGTTGCGGTGCTCGCCGCCCGCCGCGCGCAGCAGCTCCGCGCACTCGCGGTAGAAGAGGACGATCGCGCGCAGGTTGACGTCGATCTGCATGTCGATCTTCTTCGTCGCCGCCTCGGCCACCTGCGCGCCGATCCCCACCCCCGCGTTGTTCACGAGCACGTCGAGGCGGCCGAAGCGCTCGCGGTGCTCACCCACCACGCGCTGGATGTCCTCCTCGGACTGCATGTCGGCGGCGACCTCGAGGACGTCGAAGCCCTCGTCGCGCAGCCCCTGGACCGCGGCCGAGAGCTTCTCGGGCCGCCGCGCGGCGAGCGTCAGGCGGTGGCCCTCCTGCCCGAGGACGCGGGCGATCGCGAGCCCGATCCCGCTCGAGGCTCCGGTGACGATGGCGGCGCGGTCGGCCATGGGGAAGGGGTCCTTTCGGGGAGGGGCGGGCCGGGGGATCCAATCAGTTCGCGGGGCGGGCGCTAGCCTCGGCCGGACGATGCCGCTGGGGATCTGCGCCGTCCTGATCGCCCTGCTGCTCGGGCTGAGCCTCGCGTTCGAGGGCGAGGAGGAGGGCGGCGGCGGCGGCCGCGCGGCGGCGGGCGAGCGTGTCGCGCCGGTGGAGACGATCGCCCGGCGGGTGGAGAAGATCCGCCGCCTGCGGTTCGAGAAGCTGCCGAAGCCGCGCGTGGTCAGCGCCGCCACGGCCCGCAAGGAGGGCCTCGCCGATCTCGACCGCGGCTATCCCGAGCGCCGGCGGCGGATCGAGGAGGAGATCTACAAGCTCCTCGGCCTCCTAGGCGCGCGCGACGACATCCGCGAGATCTCGGGGTCGATCCTCTCCGAGCAGGTCGCGGGCTACTACGACCCGCGGTCGGGCGCGCTGCGGATCGTCGACGGCGGCGCGCCGGCAAACCGCGTGCTCGACGAGACGACGCTCGCCCACGAGCTCGTCCACGCGCTCGAGGACCAGCGCTTCGACCTGCGCACGGACGACCTCGAGGCCGCGGGCGACGAGGCGTTCGCCTACGCCGCGCTGGTCGAGGGGACGGCGACGGCGCTGATGACGGAGTACGAGCGGCTGCACTTCCGGCCCGAGGAGGCGCTCGGCGGCGCGGCCGCCTCGGCGTTCGGCGCGCCCTCGACCGAGGACCTGCCGCCCTTCGTCCTCGCCCAGCTCCTGTTCCCCTACCTCGGCGGCCAGGAGTTCGTCAACGAGCTCTACTCGACCGGCGGGGACTCCTGGCGGCTCGTCGACCTCGCCCACCGCGTGCGCCCGCCGGCCAGCACGGAGCAGGTGCTGCACCCGCGCAAGTACCTGGCGGTCGAGCAGCCGGAACGGGTGTCGCTGGGTGGGATCGGGGAGGTTCTGGGCGGGGGGTGGAAGCGCGTCGAGGGGGCGACGTTCGGCGAGTGGCAGACCCGCGAGCTGCTGCGCGCGGGCGACGGCGGCGGCGCGAACCGCGCGGCGGCCGGATGGGGCGGCGACCGGTACGAGTTGTGGCGGCAGGGTCCGCTGCCCGCGGCGGGGTGCGCGGCGCCGTGCCTGGCGCGCGACGCGCTGGTGATGCGGTGGACGTGGGACACTGATCGGGACGCGCGGGAGTTCTCGGGCGCGCTGGAGGGCGGGTTCGGCGACACCGTCGCGCGCGGCGCGGCGTGGGAGGTGGCGGCCGGAGGCGACGGGCGGACGGTGACGCTGGCGATCGCCGGCGACGAGGCGCTCG
>JAUJME010000056.1 GCA_030447005.1 Solirubrobacteraceae bacterium
GCTTGGTCTGAGACCACCCCGGACGCACCGTCCTGTTTTGAGACAGCCTCTTAGCGGGTCACGCCGGGACCGGGGCGGCGAACGCCCCGGAGAGCTCGCGCACGAGGCCCGGCAGGCCGTCCGGGCCCCGTGCCGCGGCGAGCTGCCGGGCCGCGCCGGGGCGCGCGAGCAGCCGCTCGACGCCCGCCAGCTCGGCCTCGCAGCCGAGCGCCGCGGCGTGGGGCGCGCAGGCCGCCACGAGCTCCTCGACCCACTCCGCGAGCGGGCGCCGCCGCGCGGAGACGGGATCGATGAGCTCGGCGGCCGTGCCGTCGCGGGCGGCCAGGAAGCGGTTCTCGTCGAGGACCTCGGGCGCCTCGACGAGGGCGCGCGGCGCTTGGCCCTCGAGCGACTCGAGCCGGACGAGCGACTGGACGAGCGCGACGAGCGCCGCCGTCTCGCGGATCCGGATCTGGGCGTCCATCACCCGCACCTCGAGGGTGCCGAGCCGGGGCTGTAGCCGCACGTCCCACCAGAGGAACGTCGGCTCGGGAAACGCCTCGCAGCGCAGCAGCAGGTCGATCGTCTCGGCGTACTGGCCGTAGCTGCGGAACGCCCGCGGGATCCCCACCCGCGGGAACGCCTGGAACAGCGGCGTGCGCGCCGAGGCAAGGCCCGTGTCGCGGCCCTGCCAGAACGGCGAGTTCGCCGACAGGGCGAGCAGCACCGGGAGGTGGGCGCGCATCCGGGTGAGCGCGCGTGCGGCCATCTCCGGGTCCGGGACGGCGACGTGGACGTGGAGCGCGAAGGTCGGCTCGCGCCGCGCGAGCTCGCGCATCGAGCCGTAGATCGACTGGTAGCGCTCGCCGGAGGAGATGACGGTCTGCGACCAGACGGCGGTCGGGTGGGTCCCCGACACCCCGGCCGCGAGGCCGAGGCGGTCGAGCGCGCCCGCCAGCGACCCGCGCAGCGCCGAGAGCTCGTCGGTCGCTCCCCCGACGGTCCCGTGGACGCCCGTGGCCAGCTCGAGCGCCGAGCCGTGGGTCTCGGTGCAGACGCGCTCGGCGAGCTCGGGCGGGAGGCGGCGCAGGACCTCGTCGCCGCGCGGCGCGAGCTCCCAGGTCCGCGGGTCGAGGAGCATGACCTCCTCCTCGACGCCGAGCGTCCAGGGGTCGGCGCGCGCCGCCTCGTTCCACCGCGCCCAGGCCGGAAGGGGCCTCGAGCCGAATGCCTCCCGATGCGCCACGCCGCACAGCATGCGGCACACGGGCCCCCGCCGCAATCGCTTGCGGGCCAGGATGCCGGGCGGGCCGTTCGCCCGGCGGTTCACCCGCCCCGCGGTGCAAGACTCAGGGGGTGGAGACGAGCTCAGGGGCCGCCGGCTGGGACGCACCCGCGCGCCACGCCGTCGCCATCGCGACCGTCCGCGCGTTCACCGAGGCCTCGGGCGCCGAGCGGGTCGCCGTGGTCCTCGACACGGGGAGCGCGGAGGCGGTGATGCTCGAGTGCCTGCCGGGCGCGCCGCTCGGGCTCAGCGCGGGGGAGGAGACCTTCGCGATCCCGCCCGACGCCACCGAGGGCATCGCGCCGCTGCCGGTGAAGGCCCCGCTCGCGCCGCCCGGCAGCGCGATCGAGGTCGACGCGGAGCGGGGGGAGATCCACGCGCCGATCGGCGTCCTGCCCTCGCTCGCCGCCGGGCTCCTCGCGCTCGCCCGCGCCCTCGGCGGGCGGACCGTCGCGGCCGCCGACTTCGCCACCCGCGAGCCGGGCCGCCCCCTGACGCTGGCCGCGCGGGAGGGCGAGGGCGTCATGGTCGCGGTGGGCGATCAGCAGTTCGAGCTCTGAGCCACGGCCGAGGGGCTTGTGAGGGCGCTCTGACCGGCGCGCTTCTCCCGGCACGCTTACATGGTGGGGCATGCAGTCGTCCTCCTTCCTCGATCTGGCCCGCGATCCGGACCCGCCGATGGACCGCCTGGCGCTGGCACTGGCCGCCGAGCTGCGCGACATCGACGAGCCCGGCGCGCTCGCCGCCCTCGACGAGCTGGGCGAGGAGGTGGCCGACGCGCTGGCCGGCGCGGAGCGCACGCCGCAGGCCGAGGTCGAGGCGCTCGCGGGCGTGCTCGGGTCGCGCCACGGCTTCCACGGCGAGACGGAGGACTACGACGATCCCGACCGCTCGATGCTCGACCTCGTGCTCAGCCGCCGGGTCGGCCTGCCGATCCTCCTCTCCGTCCTCTACGCCGAGGTCGGCCGGCGGGCGGGCGTCGAGCTGGCCGGGGTCGGGCTGCCCGGGCACTTCGTGGTCGGCCACTTCGGCGCCCGGCCCCCGCTGCTCGCCGACCCGTTCCGCCGCGGCCGCCCCCTGCCCTCCGGCCTGGCGCCGGCGATGGTGCGGCCCTGGACGGCGCACGAGACCGCGCTGCGGATGCTCAACAACCTCGTCGCGTCCTACCAGGCGCGCCACGACCTCGGCCGCTCCATCCGCGCGGCCGAGCTCCGCCTCGCGGTGGCCGGGTCGGACCGCGAGGCCCTCGAGCTCGAGCTGCGGGGGCTGCGGGCGCGGCTGAACTGAGCCGCCGTGAGCCGGTACCGTGACGGCGAGCCGCCGATGCCCGCGTTCTGCCGCCACAACCGCTTCCTGGCCAACTGCCCGATCTGCTCGCGCGAGCAGGCCGCAGCGGCGCCGATGCCCGCGCCGCGCAGCCGCACCGCGGGCAAGCGCGCGCCGGCGTCCTCGGCCGGGCCGGCGCGCTCGCGGACCGCGCTGCGCACCCGCCAGCTCGCCCGCGAGGCCGACGACGGCTACCGCTCCGAGCTCGTGCCCGGGATCAAGGCGACCGCCGACGCCGAGCGCCTCGCCCGCGCGCTGGCCGCCGCCGCCGCGCGGCTCGAGTACCCCGGCCCCTCCGAGGCGGTGGCCGCCGCGGCGGACCCCGAGGACGCGACGTGGCTCGCCTTCCTGCTCGCGCTGGCCGGCCCGGAGGCGCCCGAGCTGCGCGAGGCGATCCTGACGGCCGCCCCGCGCTGGGCGGACGGCGCCGCCGAGGGGCTCGACCCGCAGCGCGCGCGCACCGCCGAGGCCTACCGGGCGTGGGCGCAGCGCGCCGGCTCCCAGCACGCGGCGTTCACCGGCGAGGCGGCCTGGACGCCGGCCCGGCGGTTCTCCCGTGTCTTCGAGCGCCTCGCCCTGCCGGGGTTCGGCCGCGCCGCGCGCTTCGACCTGCTCGCCACCCTCGGCGCCGCCGGCGTCTACGAGCTCGAGGCCGCCAGCCTGCACCTCGGCGGCGACGATCCGACCACCACGGCGGCCAAGCGGGCGCTCGTCTCCGGCGACGTGATGCTGCTCGAGCGCCGCGCCGCCGCGCTGGCCGAGGCGTGCGGCGTCCCGCTCGCGGCGCTCGACGCCGGCCTCGCCGACTGGAACGCGCCGGGGCGGCGGGGGGCCGCCGAGACGGAGGAGGCCCCCGCGCCCCCAGGCGTCCGCGCGGCCCTCGGGCTCGCGTGACCGCGACGCTGGCGCTCGGCGACCCCGCCACGGTCGCCGAGCTCATCGGGCTCCAGCGGGCCGCCTACCGCGTCGAGGCCCCCGCCGGGGCGGGCGAGACGTTCATCGGCGCCCGCGGCGGCGGGCGCCTGGTCGGGGCGCTGGGCCACCGCCGTGCGGACGGGATCGTGGACGTCCGCCGGCTCGTCGTGCACCCGGACGCAGTCCGCCGCGGCGTGAAGTCTCCCGGCGGCCTGCCCATCGTCCACTACGCCCACTGACCGTGCCGCTCGTCGTCCTCGGGGCGCTCGCCGTGGCGCTGCTCTCGCTGCTGGGTCCGTCGGAGCCGACCTACGACCCCTGGGCGTGGATCATCTGGAGCCGCGAGGTGGTGCAGGGCGACCTCTCGACGATCGACGGGCCCTCGTGGAAGCCGCTGCCCGTGCTGCTCACGATCCCGTTCGCGCTGCTCGGCGACGACGTCGCGCCCGCCGCCTGGCTGGTCATCGCGCGCGCCGGCGGCCTGCTCGCCGTGGTGATGACCTACCGCCTCGGCGTCCGCCTCGCGGGCCGCGCGGCCGGGGTGATCGCGGGCGCCGCCCTGTTCGTCGCCGACGAGTACGTCCGCAACTTCGCGCGCGGCAACTCCGAGGGCCTGCTGGTCGCGCTCGTGCTCTTCGCGGTCGAGCGCCACCTCGACGGCCGCCGCGGGCAGGCATTCGGCCTGACGGTCGCCGCGGGCCTCCTGCGCCCCGAGGTGTGGCCGTTCCTCGGCCTCTACGGCCTCTGGCTGGCGTGGCGCGAGCCCCGGCTGCGCCTGGCGGTGCTCGCCGGGTTCGCCGGGATCGTCGTGCTGTGGCTGGGCCCGGAGTGGTGGGGCTCGGGCAACCCGCTGCGCGCCTCCGACCGCGCGCGCCAGCCCAACCCGGACGCCGCCGCGTTCGCCGAGTTCCCCTTCCTCGACGTCTTCCGCCGCTCCTGGTACGTGCTGATGCCGCCCGTCCTGACGGGTGCCGTGCTGGGGATCGTGCTGCGCCCGCGGGGGCTGCGGCTGGCCTTCGCGGCCGGCGCGGCGGCGCTGATGGTGATGGTGGCCGCCATGACCGAGGCGGGCTACGCGGGCAACCTGCGCTACGTCATCCTGCCCGCCGCGTTCGCCTGCGCGCTGGCGGGCGCCGGGTGGGTCGACCTCGTCCGCCGCGCGGCGGCGTGGGGGCGCTGGGCGGCGGGCGCCGCGGTGGTCCTCGCCCTCGCCTGGCTGGCGCCGTTCGCCGTCCACGAGGCCGGCGTGTTCTCCGAGGACCTGCGGCTCACCCGTGTGGAGACCGAGCTCTACGCGGACCTCGATCGGGCCGTCGCGGCGGCGGGCGGCGCCGCCGCCGCGCGGCGCTGCGGCGCGCTCTACACGGGCCGGTTCGACACCACGCCGCTCGTGTGGCGCCTCGGCGTGCACATCGACGATGTCGAGATCTTCCCCGCCCGTCCCGGGATCGCGTTCGCGCCGCGCCGCTTCAGCATCACGCGCCCGCAACCCTCCGCGCTCAGCCAGGACCCGCGCTTCGGCCCCGTCGCCGCCACGGAGCGCTGGGTCGTGCGCAGCAGCTGCGCGCGCGGCGGCTGACTGCCGCGGTCACCGCGCCGCCTCGTAGGCTTTGGGGCATGGCCACGTACGCTCCGCGTCCGCCCTGGGCCCTGCGGGCGCGGGCGCTCAACGGTGCGCGCGCCGGCTTCGCCGCGACCGCGCTCGGCGTGGGCGCGCTCGTCGCGCTCTCGCTACTGCTGCGCACGCAGCACCTCGGCGTGGGCTACTGGATCGACGAAGGGCTCTCGATCGGGATCGCCGACCGCCCGCTCGGCGACATCCCGGGCCTGCTGCGCCAGGACGGCTCGCCGCCGCTGTATTACATGCTGCTCAACCTCTGGCTCGGTGCCCTCGGCTCGGCGAGCGAGCCGGCCACCCACGCGCTCTCGCTGCTGTTCGCGGCGCTCACCGTCCCCGCCGCCTTCGTCGCCGGGCGCCTCGCCTTCGGCGTGCGCGCCGGGTGGATCGCCGCCGCGCTCGCGGCGCTCAACCCGTTCCTCACGCAGTACGCGCAGGAGACGCGCATGTACGCGCTCGTGATCCTGCTCTCGACGATCGTCACCGGCGCGTTCGTCCTCGCCTTCGTCCATCGACGCCGCGCCGCGCTGCCGGTCTTCGCCGTCGCGCTCGCCGCGCTCCTCTACACGCACAACTGGGGGCTCTTCCTCGCCGCGGCGATGGGGCTGACCTGGCTGGGGCTGGCCGCCGGCGAGCCCCGCGCCGAGCGCCGCGCGCTGCTCGGCGAGGGTGCGGCCGCCTTCGCCGCCGTCCTCCTCCTCTACGCGCCGTGGATCCCGACGCTGCTCTTCCAGGCCGCCCACACGGGCGCGCCGTGGTCGCGGCGCCCCGGGCTCGAGGCCCTGTCGCTCGCGCCCGCCAGCCTGCTCGGGGCGGTCGGCCAGGTCGCGCTGCTGCTCGCCGCCGGCGCGGGTATCGCCGCGGTGGTGGGGCGGCGGCGGACCGGCCCCGACGCGCGCGCGGCCATGGCGCTTCTCGCGGTGGCGGTGGGGACGGTCCTGCTGGCGTGGTGCACCTCGCAGATCTCCTCGGCCTGGGCGTTCCGCTACCTCGCGGTCGCGCTGCCGCCCTTCCTGCTCGTCTCCGCCCTGGGCCTCGCCCGCGCCGGCCGGCTGGGCTTCGTCGGGCTGGTCGTCGTCGCGATCATCTGGTCGGGCTCCACCGGCCGGTCGGAGAAGAGCAACGTCCGCGCGGTCTCGGAGTCGCTCGCCCCCGGCCTGCGGCCCGGCGACCTGATCATCTCGACGCAGCCGGAGCAGATCTCGGTCCTCGCCCACTACCTCCCCGAGGGTCTGCAGTGGGCGACGCTGTGGGGACCCGTGGCCGACATCGGGATCACGGACTGGCGAGACGGGGTCGAGCGTCTGGAGGCGGCGACCACCGAACGCGACCTGCGGCCGCTGCTCGACGACCTCGAGCCGGGGCAGCGACTGGTGCTGGTGCAGCCGACGATCTACGAGCTCGAGCGCTGGAGCGCGCCGTGGACGTCGCTCGTGCGGGTGCGCTCGGAGGAGTGGTCCCGGGCGCTCGGCGAGGACCGCCGGTTCCGGGTCAGCGCGATCTACCCGCCGTCGCCTTTCCCCGAGCACCCGAACCCGGTGCGGGCGACGGTGCTCATCAAGCAGGGCTAGAGCCGGCGCCCACCGGGCGGCCGGACTCCTCCTCCGGCGCGAGGTCGGCCGGCGCCGCCCGCAGAGTGAGCAGGAAGCGCGCGCCGGCGCCGTCGCCGCTGGCGAGGGTCAGCGACCCGCCCATGCGCTCCGCCAGGCCGCGGCCGATGGCCAGTCCGAGCCCGAAGCCGCCCTCCGTCCCCGCGCGGTCCGCCGCCCGGTAGAAGCGCTCGAAGATCCGGTCGCGGTCCTGCGGCAGGACGCCAGGGCCCGCGTCTGCGACCTCCAAGGCCGGCTCGCCGCCCGGCCCAACCGTGACGTGGATCGCGGCGTCGGCCGGTGAGTGGCGCAACGCGTTGTCGAGGAGGATGCGGACGACGCGCGCGGCGGCGTCCGGATCGCCGCTCGCCCAGCACGGGCGGTCGGGCGTCAGGACGTCGACCGAGAGCCCGCGCTCTCGCGCGCGGAGCGAGAACTCGGCGGCCACCGCTCTGGCGAGCTCGCCGAGCTCGAGGGGCTCCGAGCGCAGCGGCACCTGGGCGTCCAGGCGGCTGAGGTCCAGCAGCTCGGCGGCCAGTGCGGAGAGCCGGCGCAGCTCGTGGCGGGCGCTCGCGACCTGGCACTGGGCGTCGTCGAGGTCGACGCGACCGTCGCGCAGATCCTCCTCGAGCAGCTCCATCGTGCCCTGGAGCATGGTCAGCGGCGTGCGCAGCTCGTGCGACGCGGTGGCCACGAACGCCCGCCGCGTCGCCTCCTCCCGGACCAGCGCCTCCTGCATCTGGGCGAACGCGCGCGACAGGTCGCCGACCTCGTCGCGCACCTCGTCGGCCGGCGGAGGCGCCGACGCCCCCTCCGAGGTGATGCGCAGGACCGCCGCGCGCAGGCGCCCCAGACGGCGCAGCAGCGTGCTCGAGATGGCCACCGAGAGCGCGACCGCGACGAGCACCCCGACCGCGGCTGCCGCCAGCAGCGCCGTCCGGACCTGCTCCACCGTCGTCGCGACGTCCGTGAGCTGGCGCTGGGTCACGAGGACGCCGCCGCCGCGCACGCCCTTGGGCAGCGGGATGGCCACCGTGACGCGATCGTCGCTGACGTAGTCGACGGTCCGGCGGAGTCGCCGGGCGCCGAGCGAGGCCCGCAGCAACGGGCCGGCGGGCGCCCCGACGTCGGTGTCGTAGGCGAACTCCGTGAACCGGTCGGCACTGACGGCCACGCGGGCGTTGGCGGCGAACTGCAGATCGAGTCCGGCATCGCGCAGGGCCGCTCCGCGCTCGGCGGCGGGGCGGCCGAGCGCGCGCTGGAACTCGTTGCGGCTCTGCTCGGTGACCTGCCGGAGGTTCTCGACGGTCTGCTCGCGCAGGCGGTCCGTGAGCGGGCGCACCAGCGCGTACGAGGCGACGCCCAGCGTCGCGACGCTCGTGAACACGAGCGCCAGCAGCAGACTGGCGCGCAGGCCTAGGAGCCGCCGCCTCATGGCTCCCGGAAGCGGTAGCCCTGGCCCGGGACGGTGAGGATCAGCGTCGGTGCGTCCGGCCGGGTCTCGAGCTTCTCGCGCAGGTGGCGGATGTGGACGTCGATCGCCCGCGGATCGCGGTAGGCCGAGTCGCCCCAGATCGCCCGCAGCAGCTCCTGGCGGTTGAAGGCGTGGCCTGGCCGCGACATCAGACGGCCCAGCAGCTCGAACTCCGAGAACGTCAGCTTGACGAGCGCATTGTCCACCGTCACCTGGCGCGCGTCGCGGTCCAGGACCACCGGGCCCACCCGCAGCGACCCTTCGACGACCCGGCCCTGCGTCCGGCGCAGCACGGCCCGGATGCGTGACCGCAGCTCGGCCAGGCCGAACGGCTTGGTCACGTAGTCGTCGGCGCCCGCCTCGAGGCCCTGGACCGCGTCGGCCTCGGAGTCGAGTGCCGTCAGCATGATGATCGGGACGACGTCGCGGC
>JAUJME010000400.1 GCA_030447005.1 Solirubrobacteraceae bacterium
AACCGCTCGGCCACCGGGCTGTCGGGCTCGGCCGACCTGCTCGAGGCGCTCGGCGTCCGGATCGACCTCGCGCCGGCCGACGTGGCGGCCTGCATCGAGCGGATCGGCTTCGGCTTCATGTTCGCCCCCGCCCACCACGGCGCGACCCGCCACGTGGTCCCCGTGCGCAAGGAGCTCGGCGTGCGGACGATCTTCAACTTCCTCGGGCCGCTGACCAATCCGGCGGGCGCGACGCGCCAGCTCATCGGGGTCTCCGACGCCGCCTACCTGGAGACGATCGCGGGCGCGCTGGCCCGGCTGGGGGCGCGCCGGGCACTGGTAGTGTCCAGCCAGGACGGACTTGACGAGTTGAGCACGTCGGGCACAACACGGGTCGTCGAGGTCGACGGCGGGGAGCTGCGGGCCTACGACGTCTCGCCGGCCGACGTCGGGCTGCCCGGCTCGGCCCCCGAGGACGTCGCGGGCGGCACGCCCGCCGCCAACGCCGAGATCACGCGGCGCATCCTGGCCGGCGAGGCCGGCCCCCGGCGCGACCTGGCCGTCCTCAACGCCGGCGCGGCGATCCTGGCCGGCGGCCGGGCCGAGGACCTCGAGTCCGGCGTGCGCGCGGCGGAGGCGGCGATCGACTCGGGCGCCGCGGCACGGGCGCTCAACGAGCTCGTCGAGCTGACGGGCGCGCTGTCGGGGAGCGGGCCGGCGTGAGCGTCCTCGACCGCATCGTCGAGTCCACCCGCGAGGAGGTCGAGCGCCGCCGCGAGGCGGTGCCGCTCGCCCGGCTCGAGGCGGCGCTCCCCGGCCGACCCGACACCCGCCCGTTCACGGAGGCGCTCATCCAGCCCGGCATCTCGATCATCGCCGAGCACAAGCGCCGCTCGCCGTCGGCGGGGATCATCCGCGAGGGCGCGAGCCTGTCGGAGATCGTGCTGGCCTACGAGCGCGGCTCCGCGGCGGCGCTCTCCGTCCTCACCGAGGAGCAGAACTTCGGCGGCTCGCTCGACGACCTGCGCGAGGCGCGCGCGGTCTCCGAGCTGCCCGTCCTGCGCAAGGACTTCATCGTCGACCCCTACCAGGTCTACGAGTCCGCGGGGGCGGGCGCGGACGCGATCCTCCTCATCGTCGCCGCGCTGCACCCGGAGGATCTCTTCGAGCTCCACCGCGAGGCCCGCGCGCTCGACCTCGACGTCCTCGTGGAGGTCCACGACGAGTCCGAGCTCGAGGTCGCGCTCGACGTCGACGCCGACGTGCTGGGGATCAACAACCGCGACCTGAGCGACTTCTCGGTCGACCTCGACCGCACCTACTCGCTGCTCGCCGACGTCCCCGCGGGCAAGATCGTCGTCTCGGAGTCGGGGCTGGGGTCGCGGGCGCAGCTCGAGGACCTCGAGCGCGTCGGGGTCGACGCGGTGCTCGTGGGGGAGACCCTGATGCGGGCGCCCGACGTGGAGGCCGCCTGCCGCGAGCTCGCCGGCACGGGCGAGGAGCCCTGAGGCTTTAGCCCGGGTTGAGCGCCCGTTGGCATAAGTGAGCGCATGACGAAGTCGATGTTCGCCCCTGTCCTGCTGGCCGCCCTGATGGGCGGCGGCGTCACGGCCGGCGCCCTGATCGGCGCCGGCGCGGTCGACGGGGACACCACCACCGTCGTCCAGCAGGCGCCGATCGGCGCCGCCGACGCGACGGGCTCGGGCGCGAGCGGCGGCGGCAAGGCGCTCACCGCGCGCGACATCTACCGTCGCGACGCGCCGGGCGTGGTCTTCATCCGCGCCCAGACGCTCCAGCGCGGGGCCTCGCCGTTCGACCTCTTCGGCGGCGGCCAGGGCGGCCAGCAGAGCGTCTCGACCGGCTCGGGCTTCGTGGTCGACGACCAGGGGTTCATCCTCACCAACGCCCACGTCGTGTCCTCCTCGACCGACGTCCGCGTGTCGTTCTCCGACAAGCGCACCCGCGAGGCGCGGATCGTCGGCAAGGACGAGAGCACCGACCTCGCCCTGCTCAAGGTCGACCCCGCCGGGCTCGACCTCCAGCCGCTCGAGCTCGGCGACTCGCGCACGGTGCAGGTCGGCGACCCGACGGTGGCCATCGGCAACCCCTTCGGCCTCGACCGGACGCTGACGACCGGCGTGATCTCCGCCCTGCAGCGCCGGATCTCGGCGCCCAACGGCTTCGGCATCGACAACGTGATCCAGACGGACGCGGCGATCAACCCGGGCAACTCGGGCGGCCCGCTGCTCGACGCGGCCGGCCGCGTGATCGGCGTCAACTCCCAGATCGCCACGGGCGGCGGCGGGGCGGGCGGCCAGGGCGGCGGCAGCGTCGG
>JAUJME010000401.1 GCA_030447005.1 Solirubrobacteraceae bacterium
GGTCAACCACGGGCTCGTCGTCGCGCCGCTGTTCTTCATCGTCGCGCTGCTCGCCGAGCGCTCGGCGGGCTCGGAGTCGCTGCGCGACATGGGCGGCATCGCCTTCCGCGCGCCCGTGCTGGGATCGCTGTTCCTGATCGTCGCCCTGGCCACGCTCGCCATCCCCGGCTCGGCGAACTTCGCGGGCGAGTTCCTGATCCTGCTCGGGCTCTTCGAGTCCAAGCGCGCGATCGCGCTGATCGCCTTCACCGGCGTGGCGCTCGCGTCGGTCTACATGCTGCGCGCCTACATCCGCTCCATGCACAACCGGCAGGGCCCGGAGGTCGCCTCGCGCGACCTGAGCGTGCGCGACGGCCTCGTGCTGGTCCCGCTCGTGCTGGCCATCCTCGCGTTCGCGCTCTATCCGCAGGCGGCGCTCGAGGACGGCGAGCGCGCCGCGGAGGCCTCGGTGCGGGCCCCGCAGGCGATCGCGCAGGGCAGGCCGAACCCGGCGCTGGCCGGCGCCCCGGGCGAGGTCGACCCGTCGGAGGCGATCGGCCCGTGACCCCGATCAAGGGCCCGGAGATCGACTTCGCGGCGATCTCGCCGCTCATCGCGCTGACCGCCGGCTCGTGCATCGTGCTGCTCACCGGGCTGATGCGCTCGGCGTTCGTCCGCACCCGGCTCGTGCCCGCCCTCACCGTCCTCTGCCTGCTCGCGACGGCCGGCCTCGGCGTCTGGCAGTGGGGCGAGAACACCTCGGTGCTCGCCGAGGCGCTGCGGATGGACGACCTCACGCTCGCGCTGACCATGCTGTTCGTGGCGGGCGGGATCGCCGCGGTGCTGCTCGCCTACCGCTCGACGGCCTCGCGCGAGGCCGGGCACGGCGAGTTCCACGCGCTGCTGCTCGCGACGGTCCTCGGCATGGTGATCCTCGTCGCCGCGCAGAACCTCGTCGCGCTCTTCATCGGCTACGAGCTCCTCTCCATCCCGCTCTACGTCCTGTGCGCGACCGAGCTGCGGCGCGAGCGCTCGCTCGAGTCGGGCCTGAAGTACCTGATCATCGGCTCGCTCGGCTCGGCGATCCTGCTCTACGGCCTGTCGTTCCTCTACGGCGCCTCCGGCTCGACCGACTACGACGGGATCGCGACCGCGATCGCCGATCGCGGCATCGGCGACGACCTCGTGCTGCTGACCGGGATCGGGCTCACCGTCACCGGCCTGGCGTTCAAGGCGTCCGTCGCCCCGTTCCACCAGTGGACGCCCGACGTCTACGAGGGAGCGCCGACGCCGATCACCGCCTTCATGGCGGTGGCCACCAAGGCGGCGGCCTTCGGCGTCTTCCTGCGGCTCTTCGACGTCGCGCTGATCGGCACGGCGACCACCTGGGCGCCCGCCCTGGCGTTCCTGGCGGTGGCGACCATCGTGATCGGCAACGTCGGCGCGCTCGGGCAGTCCTCGCTCAAGCGGATGCTCGCCTACTCGTCGGTGGCGCAGGCCGGCTACATGCTCGCCGGCGTCGTGGTCTCCACCCGCCTGGGCGTGCAGGCCACCGTCTTCTACCTGGCCGCCTACCTGCTGATGAACATCGCGGCCTTCGCGGTGGTCGTGGCGCGCGAGCGCGAGACGGAGTACGGCGACGACATCTCCTCGATGTACGGCCTCGGCGCGTCTCGGCCGTGGCTCGCGTGGCCCATGACGATCGCGCTGCTCTCGCTCGCCGGCTTCCCGGCGACGGCCGGCTTCTTCGGGAAGATCAACCTGATCCAGGCCTCGGTGGCGAACGAGTACGCGTGGCTGGGCGTGGCGATCGTCCTCGGCTCGGCGATGTCGCTGGCCTACTACCTGCGGGTGGTCGCGGCGGTCTGGATGCGCCCGGCCTCCGACGCCGCGGCGGGGCGGGTCGCCGCGCGCGTCGCCCCGGCCCCCGGCGGCCGGCCGGTCATCGCCGGCGGCGCACCCGAGGGCGACGACGTCGTGGGCGAGGGCGAGCTCCCGGACCCCGGCCACGCGGCCGCGGCGGGCCGCACGGAGCCCGCCGACCCCGGCCCGGCGCCGGCGGCCTCGGCGGGGCGCGCGCTCCAGCGGCTGCGCCAGCCGGAGGTGGTGTTCGTCGCGGTGGTCTGCGCCGTGGCGACGATCTTCTTCGGCGTGTATCCGTCGCCGCTGCTCGACGTGGCGCGGGATGCGGGGGCGGCGCTCGAGAACCTGGTGTAGGGGGCGGCGGGGGCTCGCGCTCGCGCGAGCTGCGGCTGGTGAGGGAGGGGGTCCTTTCGGGGCGCCGGCACGATGTGACACGCGTGGGCGCGGAGGCGACGCGTGTCACTTTCT
>JAUJME010000402.1 GCA_030447005.1 Solirubrobacteraceae bacterium
GGCGGCGGGGTGACGCTGTGCCCGGGCGTCGAGATCGGCGAGGAGGCGTTCGTCGCCGCCGGCGCGGTGGTCACGCGCGACGTCCCGGCGCGCGGCGTGGCGATGGGCGTGCCCGCGCGCGTGGTGCGCGAGGTCGGCGACGAGGACCTGCTGGAGCGGTGGCGATGAGCCGGCGCGTGGGCGGGACGGAGCTGCTGGGCGTCATCGCGGTCGGCGGCACCGCGGCGGCCGTCGCGCTCGAGTACGCGCACATCTGGCGCCGCGGGCGCGCGCCGCTGCCGGTCGAGGTGGAGGGCGTCGAGGTCCTCGCCGCCGGCCGCGAGGCGGCGCTCGAGACGGTGGAGGTCGCCGTCGAGGGCTACCGCACCGGGTCGCGGCGGGAGAACGCGCTGCTCAACCTGCTGATCTCCTTCTCGCTCACCCTCGGCGCCGCGCGGCTGAGCACCCACGTCATCCGCGCGAGCGGCGGGACGCTCGGGCCGTTTCGCAACGTGCGCATCGAGGGCCGCCACATCCACCACTTCGTGCCGGGGATCATCATGGCGTTCCTGGCCGGCGGGTCCTCGATCGTCTCGCGCCGGCACCGCCTCGACCCGTGGCTGGCGATCCCGTTCGGCGCGGGCGCCGCCTTGACGCTCGACGAGTCGGCGCTCCTGCTCGAGCTCGACGACGTCTACTGGACGGAGCGGGGGATCGTCTCGGTGCAGATCGCGCTGGGGGCGATGGCGCTGCTCTCGAGCGCCGCGCTCGGGCTGCGGCTCCTGCGCCGCGGCGAGCAGCGGGTGCTCGGCGACCCGACGGGGATGGGGACGGGGGCGGCGACGTGAGCGGCGGCGGCGGGCTGACCCCGGGCGATCCGCTCTCGGGTTCGGGCGGCGGCGGCGGGCTGTGGTCGGGCGGCGGCGCTGCGCCGGAGCGGCCGCCGGGCTACACCTCCCCGGCGCCGCCCGGGGCGGGCGGCGCGCGGCCGGCCGGCCTCGACCCGAGTGGCGGGCAGCTCGTGCTCGCGGGCTGGTGGCGCCGGGCGGGCGCGGCGATCATCGACGGGCTGATCGTCGGCGCCCTCGCGGTGGTCGTGATGGCGCCGCTGGGCATCGGGCTGTTCTCGGCCGACACGGGCGGCGGCGCGCTCGCGGCGATCGCCGGCCTCTTCGTCGCGGGCCTCGTGCTGGCCGTGATCGGCTTCCTCTACGCGCCGCTGCTGATGGCCCGGACGAACGGCCAGACCCTCGGGCGCATGGCGACCGGCATCCGCGTCATCCGCACGAGCGGCGAGCGCATGAGCTTCGGCTGGGCGATGCTCCGCGAGGTCGCGGTCAAGGGCCTGCTCATCAACGCGGTGGCCGGCTCTGTCACCTTCGGCCTCGCCACGCTGCTCGACTACCTGTGGCCGCTCTGGGACGAGGAGAACCGGGCCCTGCACGACTTCCTCGTACAGACGCGGACGGTCCGGGCCTAGGCGTCAGGCGGTCGCCGCGGCGGCGGCGTCGCCGGCCAGCGAGGCGCGACCCGCCTCGGTCCAGACGATCTGCTCGCGGCCCGGCCCGACGCCGACGAGGCCGATCGGCACCCCGACGAAGTCGGCGATGAAGCCGAGGTAGTCGCGGACCGCCTGCGGCAGGTCGGCCTCCGTCCGGCAGCCCGA
Organism: Solirubrobacteraceae bacterium; assembly: GCA_030447005.1. Next base: position 1,646 of record JAUJME010000402.1, read on the forward strand.
GATGTCCTCGTCCCACCCCGGCAGCTCCTCGTAGCAGCCGACCGCCTGATGCAGGACGGACTGGTGGTACGGGAAGTGATCGAACCGCGCCTCCTCGGCGCCGAGGTAGCTCGTGCACACGCGCAGCGGCCCCAGGCCGGTGAGGACGTCGAGCTTGGTCATCGCGAGGTGGGTGAGCGTGTTGATGCGCGCGGCGTAGCGGAGGGCGACGAGGTCGATCCAGCCGACGCGGCGCGGCCGGCCGGTGGTGGTGCCGTACTCGTGGCCGGCCTCGCGCAGCGCCGCGCCGAACTCGTCGTCGAGCTCGGTGGGGAAGGGCCCGGCGCCGACGCGGGTCGTGTAGGCCTTGGTCAGCCCCCAGATCTCGTCGAGGTCGCGCGGGCCGGCGCCGCTGCCCGTGGAGGCGCTGGCCGCCACCGGGTTCGACGAGGTGACGAAGGGATAGGTCCCGTGGTCGATGTCGAGCATCGTCGCCTGGGCGCCCTCGAAGATCACGGTGCCGTTGCGGTCCAGCGCGTCCCACACGATCCGCGACGTGTCGGCGATGTACTGCTCGAGGCGGTGGCCGTAGGTGAGGTACTCCTCGGTCATGGTCTGGAGGTCGAGCTCGCGCGACTTCGCGAACGGCCGCAGCGAGAGCCGCTTGGGCTCCATCGCGGCGA
>JAUJME010000403.1 GCA_030447005.1 Solirubrobacteraceae bacterium
CCTCGGCGTTGGGCCGGTTGGGCTCGAGGTCGATCCCGTAGCGCGCCGCGTCCGCCGCCCACTGGCGGCAGATGTGGGTGGTCGGGGCGACGATCGCCACCCGCCGCACCCGCCCCGCGGCGAGCATCGCGTGCGCGACGTGCAGGCCGAAGGTCGTCTTGCCGGCGGCGGGCGTGGCGGAGGCGAGGAACGACGGCCCGGCGTGGGCGAGGACCCGCTCGGCGGCCGCCCGCTGCCACGCGCGCAGCGGGCGGTCGGCGGGCCAGGGCGGGAGGCTGCGGGCGGGGCGGCGAACGGCGGCGGTGCTCATCGGGGAGGCGGCAACTTAGGGGGCGCGCCGGTCGGAACCGGCGGCCGCCGGGCCGTCCGCCCGCGCCGCTAGCTTCCTCCTGAATGGACGCCCATCTCAAGCTGCTCGCCGACGCCTCGCTGGCCGTCTCGGAGGCCGAGGAGTCCATCGCGGATGGCGCCTTCCACCGCGCCTCTGAGCGCCTGGACGCCGCCCGCGAGGCGCTCGCGGAGCTGCGCGGGCGCTGGGGGGCGATGGGCGCCGCCGAGCGCCGCGTGGTGGGCGGCGCGGCCAAGCCGGTCCGCGAGCGGCTCGACGCCGCCGCGGCGCGCGTGCCGCGCCTGCGCGCGGTGTCGGAGATGCCCGCGCCCGAGGCGGTCGCCGACCCCGAGCAGGAGGCGGACCCCGAGGCGGCGTAGGCGCGGGGCGGGCGGCCTGCCAGCATCGGAGGCCGCCGTGCGCCGAAGCCGCCGCTCACCCGCCGTCCAGGCGCTCTCCGATCGCAGCGGCGCCCTGCTCGAGGACGCCGCCGAGCGCTCGCGCGTGTCGCTCCGGGCCCGGCTCGAGCGGCTCGCCGCCGCCTGGCGCTCCGTCCTGCAGATCGCCCTCGCCGCGGCGCTCGCCTGGCTCGTGGCCACGGAGCTCCTGGGCGGCGAGCGGCCGTTCTTCGCGCCCGTCGCCGCCATCGTCACCCTCGGGGTGACCTACGGGCAGCGCGGGCGGCGCGCGGTCGAGCTGGCGCTCGGGGTGGCGGTCGGCATCCTCGTCGCCGACCTGCTGGTGCTCGCGATCGGGCCGGGCGCCGTGTCGCTCGGCCTCGTCGTCCTCCTCGCCGTGGCGGTGGCGGTGCTCCTCGGCTCCGGGCCGCTGATCGTCAACCAGGCCGGCATCTCGGCGGCGCTCGTGGTGACGATCGAGCCGCCCGCCGGCGCCTTCGCCTTCGACCGCTTCTTCGACGCGCTGGCCGGCAGCGCCGTCGCGCTCGCGGTCGGCGCGCTGCTGCTGCCGGTCGATCCCATCGCCCTCCTTCGCCGCGCGGCGGCGCCGGTGCTCGCCGAGCTCGCCGGGGTGCTCGACGACCTGGCCGCCGCGCTCGACGCCCGTGACCGCGCGCAGGTCGAGGCGGCGCTGGTGCGAGCGCGCGGCATCGACGCACTCGAGGCGCGGCTCTTCGAGGCGGTCGACGCCGGGCGCGAGACCGCCCGCACCGCGCCGGTGCGGCGCCACGCCCGCGGGCGGGTCGGGCAGTACGCCGAGGCCGCCGCGCAGGTCGACCTCGCGGTGCGCAACGTCCGCGTCCTGGCCCGCGGCGCCCGGCGCGCCGTGCAGCTCGACGAGACGGTCCCGCCGGCGATCGGCGACGCCCTGCGCGACCTGGCGGTCGCCGTCCGCGAGCTCGACGGCGCGCTCGAGGATCCGGAGCGCGCGGCGCAGGTGCGCGATCCGGCCCTCCGCGCGGCGGCGACCGCCACCGTCGTGCTCGAGGGGACGGGGAACCTCTCCGTCAGCGTGCTCGTGGGCCAGATCCGCTCGACGGCGGTGGACCTGCTGCGCGGCTCGGGCCTGACCTACGAGGCGGCCGCGGAGGCCGTCCGCCACGCGGCCCGCGAGGCGGCGGCCGACGCCGGGACGGCTACCTGACCTCGAGCCGCGCGGTCATGCCGCGGGCGGCGTGGTCGCCGATCCCGCAGAACAGCCGGTAGACGCCCGCCGGCAGGCGGACCTCGCGGGCGAGGACCTCACCCGGCTCGAGGGTGCCGAAGGCGATCAGGTCGCCGCCCGCCGGCGGCTCGACGAAGAGGTCGTGCGGATCCTCGGAGAAGGCGTTGTTGAACTCGACGGCGACCTCGCCCGCGGCGACCGCGGGGCTCGAGAGGCCGAGGCGCATGTGGCCGTTGCGGTCGTCCGTGGTGGCCTGCAAGGAGGTGGGCAGCGGCGCGGCCGGGGCGGGCGCGGGCGCGGCCGGAGCGGCGGGCTTGCCGGCGGCCGGCGCCGCGGTCTCGCCGGGGGCGGGCGCC
>JAUJME010000404.1 GCA_030447005.1 Solirubrobacteraceae bacterium
CCCACGCCCGGCTGGGACCCGGCCCACGTCCAGGTTGGGTCCTAGGGCCCTGTCGGCGGCGCCGATCGCGGCATAGGTTCGGCGGCGATGCCCGCACGCCGCCTCTCCACGCCCCTCGCGGCGCTCGCCGCGCTGGCAGCCGCCGCTCCCGCGCACGCCGCCGAGCCGGTCGCGCTCGCGGTCCCGGCGCCTTCGTCCGGGGTCGCCGTGGTGATCGCCGGCGACGAGGTCCTCTTCGCGGAGCGGCCACGCGTCGACGTGGTGCGCGTGCGCGCGGTGCGGCCCGGGTCGCGCGCGACGACGCGGCTCGAGCGCTCGCCCCGCGATCCGGAGGCGCCGCTGTCGCTGGCCGCCTCGCCGGCGCGCGCGGCGGTCGTCCTCGCCGGCGATCTCTTCGGCGGACCCCTCGCCGGGCCGTTCGCGCCGCTCTCCACCGCAGCCACGGGGGCGGCGGTAACCGGCGACGACCTGATCACGACGGAGCGGCCGGGGCGCGTGGTGGTCCGCGACCTGAGCGGGCGCTCGCCGGGCTCGGTGCTCGTCCCCGGGGCGGAGGGCGAGCTGCTGGGCCGCGTCCGCGCCGCGGGCGCCTTCGTGGCCTACGCGACCCGGACCGAGGAGCGCGACACGGTGATCGTCGTCGACCGCCGGACCGGGGCCGAGACGCTGCGGATCGCCCTCCCGCGGACCCTCGACGACTTCGACGTCCAGGCGGACGGCAAGCTGGCCGTAGCCGTCCCGCGCACGCGCGACGCGACCGCCGTGGGCTGGGCGGCCGCCGGGCGCCCGGGCGTGCGCGACGTCGCCGTCGCCGCGCGGCAGACGCCGGTGCGCATCGCAGGCGACCGGATCGCCTTCGTCCGCCCGGCCGGCGGAGAGGGGACGGAGGCGGCGATGACCGACCTCGAGGGCTTCGCCGGTCCGGCCTCCTTCCCGGCGGCGGCGATCGGCTCGCTGGACTTCGACGGCGACCGGCTGGCCTTCGCGACCGCCTCGTGCGTCTACGTCGCCCGCGCCGCCGGGCTCACGGTCCGCGCCGCGCCGCCCGCCGGGCCGTGCGCCCGCGCGTGGGCGGATCTGACCGCGCCGCGCAGCGCCGCCCTGAGCGCCCGCAACCGGACCCTGCGCTACGCCGTCGCCTGCTCGATGGCGCCCGCCGGCGGCTGCCGCGGCACGCTGAGGCTGACCTTCAGCCGCCGCGGCGGCGGCACCGCCACCCTCCTGCGCGCGCGCGTCGCCGTCCCGCGCGGTGCGCGGGAGACCGTCGCCGTCCGCCTCGGCCTGCAGGCGCTCGAGGCGCTGCGCACCCGCTCCGGCGACCGGCTCGAGGCCCATCTCCAGCTCGAGGAGAGCCGCCGGACGGCCCGCGCGGCGACCCGCCTCACCGGTCCGGTGCGCGCGCCGGGCCAGCCGCCCCGCCCCGCCCCGCGGCCGCTGCCGGGCGGCGACGACGACGAGTTCGACATCGGCTAGCCCGCCGGGGCCGGCTCCGGCTCGCCGGTCTCGCCCTCCGCCGGGCGAGCCTCATCCGCCGCGGCGGCGGCCGCCGCGGCCGCCGGCCGCAGCACGAGCATCCCGACCCCCGCGAGCAGCAGCACGACCGACCCGAGCGTCTCGAGGTAGAAGCCCTCCTGGGGGCTCGCCTTGGCCTGCTCGTAGGTCTCGGCGAGCAGCCCCTCGTCGCCCACGTCGGGAAGGTCGATCGCCAGGCAGACGAACAGCGCGAGCGCCCCGAGCGCGATCACGGCGATCGTCGCGGGCCGCGACCCTCCGACCACCGCGCCCCACGCCATCGGCAGCGCCACGAGGGCCACGATCAGCAGCGCGTAGCCGTGGTGGGAGCCCGACGTCGTCGTCCCGCCGGGGACCACCGCCGTGATGGCCCGGACCTCGTACAGTGTGGCGAACTCCGCCGCTGCGAGCAGGAGGGCGCCGAGGCCGGCCAGGATGAGGAGGCCATAGCGCGAGAACCACGCCAGAAGGCCCTTCGTGGGCCCGGCGCGGAGCGCCGTCGAGGCGCGCTGGAATGCGGGACGAGGTGCTCGGGGCATAGAAGGGCTGATGCTATAGTTCCCGGTCGCCTCCGAGCAGTTCCCAGGCCCTCCGGGCCTGTTTTTTTGCCCTGAACGCTGAGGAATCAGATGCCGCGCAAGTTCACACTCGAGAACACCCGGAACATCGGGATCATGGCCCACATCGATGCGGGCAAGACGACGACGACCGAGCGCATCCTCTTCTACACGGGCCGGTCCTACAAGATCGGCGAGGTCCACGAGGGCGCCGCCGTCATGGACTGGATGGAGCA
>JAUJME010000405.1 GCA_030447005.1 Solirubrobacteraceae bacterium
ACCCGCCGGCCGCCCGGCCGGACGATCCGCCGCGCGATCCGCAGCCGGACCGTCGTGCGCGGGCGCGTCAGCTTGACGTAGGCCACCCCGCGTCGCACGCGGACCCGCCGGTGATTGGCGTAGACGCGCGTCCGGTAGACCCGGCCGCGCACGCGCGGCAGGCGGACGGTGACCGTGCGCAGCGACGTGCAGCCGGGCGCCGGCGCGACGGGCCGGTTCGTCCCGGCCGGCCGGGGGGTCGCCGGCTGGCCGGCCGGGTTGCCGGCGCCACCGGCGCCGCCCGCGGCGGGGCCCGCCTCGGTCCCGGGCTTGGGCGGCAGCGCCGCACAGGCCTCCAGCGGCGTGCCCTCGGCCTTGTGGCGCGAGCCCCGCTTGTCGAGCAGGAGGGGGATGAGCGGCTCGGCGGCCTGGCCCATCGAGACGTACGTGCCGTCGGCGAGGCGGTCGAAGCGGATGCCGTGCAGGCCGAGCCGCGGCTCGAGCGACGTTGCCTGCTCGTTCGTGAGCTTGTAGCCGCAGGGCGGCGGGTCGAGCACGTCGCCGGAGGACGGCTTCTCGTTGTCGGCGCCGCCGAAGTAGACCGGCGCGCTGCGCGCGGCGCCCTCGGCGGTCTTGCGGTCGACGGACTCGCTCGTCACGCGGGCGGCCTCGTCGCCGCGCTCGGCCATGAAGCGCATCATCCCGCGGAGCATCGCCAGGTGGCTGTCGACGCGGCGGCGCTGGACCTTCGCCTGGTCGTTGGGCCCGAGCTCGGACTCGCGGACGTCGAAGTCCACGCGCGTCTCGACGAGGATGCCGAGCACGTGGCGCAGCCCCATGGCGTTGCGCATGATCCCCTCGTCGGCGTCGCCGGCGGTCTGGGCGACGTCGTTGTCGACCACCTCGGCCTGGCCGTACTCGTCGGCCGGGTAGCCCGCGTCCTCGGAGGCCTTGACCATGTACTTCTCGCCCATCTCGATCGCCAGGTCGTGGACGGCCTGGTCCGTGTTGAGGTTGCGCGGCCACAGCCACAGCACGGTGTCGTCGTAGACGAGGGGCTGCGAGGGGCCGTACTCGTGGAGGTCGATCGCCACGTCGGGCTGCCAGTCGCGCACCACGGAGGCCATCGCCCGGGCCTCGGGGGTGTCGAGACCCAGGTGGTCGCGGTTGATGTCGACGTTGTCGGCGTTGCGCCGCGAGTTGGCGGCGCGGCCGTCCGGGTTGGCGCTCGGGACGAAGAGGAAGGTCGTGCGCTCGAGCAGGAGCTGCACGGCGGGGTCCTCGGTGAAGGCGAGGTCGCGCAGCAGCTTGAGGCAGGCCTCCCGGCCGGCGGGCTCGTTGCCGTGCTGGGAGCAGACCATCAGTGCGGTCGGCCGCTTGCGCGCGGCCTCGGCGCCGAGCGGTCCGGGCGCGGAGACCTCGACGAGGTGCAGGGGGCGACCCTGCTTGGTCAGCCCCACCTCCGAGAGCCCCACGCGCGGGGAGCCCTGCGCGACGGCCCCGAGGAACGCGAGCTCCTCGTCGTACGTGGTGAACGAGGCGCCGTTGCGCAGCTCGAAGCCGGTCTGCGGCGGCGCGGCCTGGGCGGGGGCGGCGAGGAGCGCGAAGAGCGCGGCGGTCGCGACCAGCAGGGAGAGGCGAAGGGGCATGAGAGCCGCAAACGCCGGCTTGGTGCGGAACTTGCGCGTCCCGGCGCCTCAGCGCCGCTCGAGCAGCGCGAGGCCGTCCGCGCCGGCGAGGTCCGCCACCCGCACGTCCCCCGCGAGGTCGCGGTCGGCCCCCGAGCGGACGTCGCGCCAGGCGCCGTCGGTGGCCAGCACCGCGTCGCCGGGATCGCGGATCGCCACGACGACGAGGACGTCGCCGCCGCGGAGGAAGGCGCAGGTCTCCGCGCCCGCCTCCACCGGCTCGTAGGTCCCGGTGCCGGGCGCGAACGCCTCCGGCCGGCGGTTGCGCAGCGCCAGGGCGGCGCGGATGAGCTCGAACTTCGGCGGGCCGCCGCCGGCGAGCGCCGAGCGGCGCACCTCCCAGTCGACCGGGCGGCGGTTGTCGGGGTCGACGAGGGCGAGATCCAGCAGCTCGTCGCCCTGGTAGATGTCGGGGATCCCCGGCGAGGTGAGCTTGAGCAGGAGCTGGCCGAGCGCGTGGCGGTCGCCCACCTCGGCCACCCGCGCCGCGAACGGCTCGAAGTCGGCGAGGAACGGCTCGTGGGTGAGCAGCGCGACGGCGAACGCCTTCACGCGGCCCTCGTAGTCGTGGTCCTGGTCGACCCACGTCGTGTTGCGCTTGGCCTCGCGCAGCGCCTTCTCGAGGTA
>JAUJME010000406.1 GCA_030447005.1 Solirubrobacteraceae bacterium
CGGGCGATCGGGATGTTCGGCCACACCTACAACCCGGGCTACTTCATCAACCCGCCCGCCTACACGTACCTGCTCCACGCGCTGTTCGCGGTGCGCTGGGGCGGGAACGGGGTCCAGGCCGCCTACGCCGCCGACGTCGGCGACGTCTTCACGGTCGCGCGCGCCTCGGCGGCGGTGCTCGGCACGGTCGCGGTCGGGCTGCTCTACGCCGCGGGCGTGCGGCTGTTCGGCGACCGCCGCGTGGCGTTCGCGGCGGCGGCGCTGCTGGCGGTCGCGTTCCTGCCGGTCTTCTACTCGCACTTCGCGCTCAACGACGTGCCGGCGCTCGCGCCGCTCTGCCTGGCGCTGGTCGGGATCGGCGGCGTCCTGCGCCGCGGCGCGCGGCTCGACTACGCGGTCGCGGGCGCGGGGATCGGGCTGGCCTGCGCGACGAAGTACACGTCGGGGATCGTCGTGCTCTGCCTGCTGGCGGCGGCGGTCCTCTCCGTGCGCGAGCGCGGGCGGCTCGCCGGCCTCGTGCTCGGCGGCGGCGTGGCGCTCGGCGCCTTCCTGCTCGCCAATCCGTACGCGCTCTTCGACCTCGACGGCTTCCGCGAGGGCCTGCTCAAGCAGTCGACCGCGTCCAACGACGGCGGCGGCAAGCTCGGCCTCGTCGAGGACAACGGCCTGCGCTACTACCTCGGGACGCTGGGCTGGGGACTCGGCTGGCTGCCCGCCGCCGCCGCGCTCGGCGGGGCGGCCGGCCTGGTGCTGCGCGACCGGCGCCGCGCGCTCGTCCTCGTCCCGGCCGTCCTCGTGTTCCTCCTGTTCATGGGCGTGCAGGACCGCTTCTTCGCCCGCTGGCTGCTGCCGGTCTACCCGCTCCTGTGCCTGCTCGCCGGTTGGGGGACGGTGGCGCTCGCCGACCTCGTGGTGCGGCGGCTGCGCCTGCGCCCCCGGCTCGCCGGCGTGGCGACCGCGGTCGCCGTGCTCGCCCTCTGCGCGCAGGGCCTCGTGTACTCCGTCCACAACGACCGCGTCCTCGCCCGCGAGGACACGCGCATGCAGGTCCGCCACTGGCTCGCGGACAACCTCCCCGAACGCGCGAAGGTCGTCGTCGAGCCGGTCTTCCCCGACCAGTGGGCGACGGATCCCGGGGCCGGCTCCCCGCGCTGGATCAAGTGGGCGACGTCGCGCTCGAAGGTCAACAACGACGGCACGATCCGCCGCGGCAAGGGGCGGATCGTCAAGCTCGAGGACTACGAGCGCACGACGCGCCCGCAGCTCGTCGACTCCTACGCGCGCGGGGGGTTCTGCACGGTGGTCACCGGCTCGACGCAGTACGGCCGCGCCTACGCCGAGCCGCGTGCCGTGCCCAACGCCTTGCGCTACTACGACGAGCTGCGCCGTCGCGGCGAGGTCGTCTTCCGGGCGACGCCGTACCGGGAGGGCGCCGAGCCGGTGCCGTTCTCCTTCGACTTCTCGTTCAACTACTACCCGCTCGCCTACGAGCGCCCGGGGCCCGAGATCGTCGTCTACCGCCTGCGCGGCGGCGACTGCTGACCCGCTCGACAGCGGCCCTATGCTGACGACGTGTCCGCGCTGCTCGCCACCGACCGCACCCATCTCATGCGCGCGATCGAGCTCGCGGGGCAGGGCCGCGGGCGCGTGAGCCCCAACCCGCTCGTCGGCGCCGTGGTGGCGCGCGACGGCGAGGTGATCGCGGAAGGCTTCCACGGCGTCTACGGCGGCCCGCACGCCGAGCGCGCGGCGATCGCCGCCGCCGACGACGCCGATCTCACCGGCGCGACGATGTACGTCTCGCTCGAGCCCTGCTGCCACCACGGCAAGACGCCCCCGTGCACCGACGCGATCGTCGAGTCGGGGATCGGCCGGGTGGTCGTCGCCTCCGACGACCCGACGGAGAAGGCATCGGGGCGCGGGCTGGGGATCCTGCGCGACGAGGGGATCGAGGTCGTGATCGCCGGCGGCGAGCTCGCGGGGCGCGCGCGCCGGCTCAACCAGCCGTTTCGCAAGCACGCCCGCAGCGGCCGGCCGTGGGTCCTCTTCAAGTCGGCCATGACGCTCGACGGCAAGGTCGCCACCCGCACGGGGGACTCCAAGTGGATCTCCGGCGAGGACTCCCGGCGCCGCGCGCACTACTGGCGCGCGGAGTGCGACGCGGTCGCGGTCGGTATCGGCACCGCGCTCTCCGACGACCCGCTGCTCACCTCGCGCGCCGACGGGGTGGCCCGCCAGCCGCGGCGCATCGTCTTCGACTCCGAGGGCCGCCTGCCGCTCGACTCCC
>JAUJME010000407.1 GCA_030447005.1 Solirubrobacteraceae bacterium
CCGCGCGCGAGCTCGCCGCCGCGATCGCCCGCAACGGCCCGCTCGCGCTCGACGCGACCAAGCGGATCGTCCGCTCGACCTTCGACTGGTCCGAAGCGGAGATGTGGCAGCGCCAGGGCGAGATCGCCGGCCCGGTCTTCGGCTCCGAGGACGCTCGCGAGGGCGCGACCGCCTTCGCCGAGAAGCGCGACCCGGTCTGGCGCGGGCGGTAGCCGGCGCCGCGCCGGGACGGACCCGCCGCACCAACGTCGAGCCACGTACCGCCGGCGGTAGGTCCCTCGACGTTCGCGCCGCGCGGCGCCCCCAGCTACTCCGCCGTCCGTCCCACCACCACGAACAGGGGGTCGTCGCCGGTCTCCGGCGCCTCCTCGCGCACCCCCACGAAGCCGCTGCCGTCCAGGTAGCCCCGCACGAGCTCGACGTGGTCGGCGTCGGAGCCCGCCAGCCACGGGCGGACCGCCTTGGTCGGGAAGCAGCGGTTCGAGAAGGAGACGATCACCACCCCGCCCGGGCGCAGCACGCGCCGCACCTCCCCGAAGACCTCGAGCGGGCGGGTCAGGTACTGGACGCTGACCGCGCAGACCACCGCGCCGAACGCCCCGTCGCCGAACGGCAGCGCCGGCTCGGCGTTGAGGTCGTGGACCACGCTCACCGCGAGCTGCGGGTTGTCCTCCAGCTCCGCGGCGTTGAGCCCGAGCCCGGTGACCGGCCCGAGCGCCGGGTCGCCGGGCAGGTGCGAACGCCAGGAGGACATGAGGTCGAGGATCGGCTCGCCGCGCGGCAGCTCGCGGTCGTACAGAGCGCGGAGCGCCTCGATCGCCCCGGCCTCGATGTGGACCACCTTGCGCTCGACGAGGTAGAACGCCGGGTCCGGCGCCGGGTCGAGGCGGTCGTACTCCGTCACGAGCGTCACTCGCCCCACAGCGTCGCGAGCAGCCGCCGCGAGCCGCCGCGGTCGCGGTGCTCGCAGAGGTAGATCCCCTGCCAGGTGCCGAGCGCGAGGCGCCCGCCGGCGACCGGGAGCGAGAGCGACGGGCCGAGCAGCGACGCCTTGATGTGCGCCGGCATGTCGTCGGGCCCCTCGTCGGTGTGCGTCCAGTACCGCGCGTCCTCGGGCACCGCCGCGTCGAACCACGAGCCGAAGTCCGTCCGCACGTCGGGGGAGGCGTTCTCGTTGAGGGTGAGCGAGGCGGAGGTGTGGAGGATGAACAGGTGGGCGAGTCCGACGCCCATCCCGGCCAGCTCGGGCAGGGCCGCCACCACGTCGCGGGTGATCAGGTGAAAGCCCCGCGGCCGGGCGGGCAGGGCGATCTCGCGCTGGAGCCACATCGCTCGCGCAACCCTAGTCCGGCAGCCGCGCGGCGCGCATGTCGACGCGCTCGCCGCGGAAGGGGACGCCCTCGGCCTCGAGCAGCGCCCGCTGGCGCGCGCCCTTGGCCAGCGAGCCGTCGGCGCGGACGATCCGGTGCCAGGGCAGCGACGGGTCGTCCGTCGCGGACAGCACCGTGCCGGCGAAGCGCGGCGCGCCGGGGGAGACGTCGGCGTAGGCGCGCACGAAGCCGGGCGGCGTGGCCCGGATGCGGGCCAGCACCCGCTGCTCCCGGTCGCTCATGGCGCCAGTATCCTCGCCGCCCATCATGCGCCACGGCACCTACTCCATCGTCGCCCGGGACCCCTCGACCGGCGAGCTCGGCGCGGCGGTGCAGTCGCACTGGTTCTCCGTCGGCTCGCTGTGCGTCTGGGGGCGGCCGGGCGTCGGTGCGGTGGCGACCCAGTCCGTGGTCGAGCCGGCCTACGGCCCGCGCGCGCTCGACGGACTGGCGGCCGGCGGCCAGGCGGGCGAGACGCTCCGAGAACTGCTCGCCCAGGACGAGCTCGCGCGGATGCGGCAGGTGGGCGTCGTCGGCGCGCGCGGCGGAGTCGCCGTCCACACGGGCGAGGACTGCATCGGCTTCGCCGGGCACGAACAGGGCGAGGACTTCACCTGCCAGGCCAACATGATGGCTCGCGAGACGGTCCCGGCCGGCATGGCGGCCGCCTTCCGCGCCGCCGAGGGCGACCTCGCCGACCGGCTGATGGCCGCGCTGCGCGGCGCGGAGGCGGAGGGCGGCGACGTCCGGGGGCGCCAGTCGGCGGCGCTGCTCGGCGTGCCGGCCGAGGGGGAGCCTTGGGGCTGGAGCGTCGACCTGCGGGTCGAGGACCACCCCGAGCCGCTCGACGAGCTCTCCCGCCTGCTCGGCCTCCAGCGGGCCTACGCGTTGGCCACCGAGGCCGACGAGCTGACG
>JAUJME010000408.1 GCA_030447005.1 Solirubrobacteraceae bacterium
GCGCGGATCCGCGGCGTCGCGTCGGAGTCGGCGACCACGGCGCTCGTCGAGCGCGGCGTCATCGAGGAGGCGGGCCGCTCGCAATTCGGCGCCGTCCTGTACCGCACGACGCCCATGTTCCTCAAGCTCTTCGGCCTGCGCTCGCTCGACGAGCTGCCCGACCCGGGCCGCTGGGACCCGTCGCCCGAGGACGAGGCGGCGCTGCGCGACCGCCTGCTCATGGCCGGCGAGGCGCGCGCGGGCACGGCGGCCCCACCGCCGCCCGGCTAGCCCGACGCGGCGACGCTCCGCAGGTGCGGCTCGCCCTCGTCGTCGGGCGGCGGGACGTGCAGCGCGCGCGGCGGCTCGAGCAGCAGCCATGTGCGGTCGGGGCGCCGGGCGATGAAGCCGCGGTCGGTGAGGCCGCGCAGCGCCAGGGTGACCGTCGGGCGTTGCGCGCCGATGAGGGCGCCGAGCAGCTCGTGTGAGAGGCGCAGCGGCAGGACGACGCCGTCGGTGGTCACCTTCCCCCAGCGGTCGGCCAGGTGGTAGAGCAGGACGTGCAGCCGCTCGTCGACGCGCGGGATCTGCGAGAGCACGAGATGGCCCGAGACCGCCCGCGACCGGTTCATGACCCGCGTGGTCAGGCAGACCATGACCTCCGGCCAGCGCCCGATGCGCGCCGTGGCCGCGCGGTCGAGGATCGCGAAGCGAGCCGGCTCGAGCACCTGGTCGGTGGCCTCGAAGGGGGCGACGGAGTGGTGGCCGTCGTTCTGCCAGGGACGCAGGAGGTCGCCGGTGCCGAGCAGCTCGACGCCGCGGCGCCCGGCCATCGACGTGCGGCGGACGACGAGGCCGTCGAGGATCAGGAGTCCCAGGGCGCCGGAGGTCGAGGAGAGCCCCGGACGCTCGTCGAGCTCGCCGCGCGGGCGCTCGACGACGTCGGCGATGAGCTCGCGGCGGGCGGTCTCCCGTTGCCCAGGGTCGATGCCGTCGCCCAGGTCTGGATCCTCGTCGAGGATCTGGATCGTCCGTGGCCTCATGGCCCCTCAGTACCCAGAATCGCGCCGGTGGACGACCAACGCACCGGGTTTCGGTACTTGGCGCGTAGGGGAAGTCTTCCTGACATGGTCATCTTCGCCCTCATCCTGGCCGGCCTGGTGCTGAGCGCCGTCTCCGTCGCCCTCTTCTCGATCTGGGGCCTGCCGGTCGTGCTGCTCACCGTGCTGGCGATCGCCGGGTACCTCGCGGCGGCCCGCAAGGAGGGTGCCAGCGTCGCCACCATCGAGCGCGCCAAGGTCAAGGAGCCGACCGGCATGCCGCGCTCGGCGAGCGGCGGCGCCGAGACCGCCAACGAGCGCCAGGGCCAGGTCTAGCGGTCAGGCCGCGGCCGCGCGGGCGGCCAGTTGGCCGCACGCCGCGTCGATGTCGCGCCCGCGGGTGAGGCGGACGGTCGCGCGCAGGCCGTGCTCCTCGAGGACCGCGCGGAAGGCGTCGATCGCAGCGCGCGAGGAGCCCTCGTAGACCGATCCCGTCGGGTTGTACGGGATCAGGTTGACCTTGTAGCGGGCGGGGTCGAGCAGCTCGGCGAGCCGCTGCGCCTGGGCGTGGGTGTCGTTGACGCCGGCGAGCATCAGGTACTCGACGAACACCTGGCGCCGGCGGCGCTCGTAGTACGCGTCGCACGCGGCGAGCACCTCCTCGAGCCCGTAGCGCTCGTTGACCGGCATGATCTGCGAGCGCAGCGCGTCCTCCGGGGCGTGGAGCGAGAGCGCGAGGCGGATCGGCATGTCGGACTCCGTCAGCCGCCGGATCCCCGGCACCCAGCCGACGGTCGAGATCCCCGTCCGGCGGTGGGTGATCCCGACGTCGGGCAGCCGGCGCGAGGCGGCGAGGACGTGGTCGAGGTTCATCATCGGCTCGCCCATCCCCATGAACACGAGGTGGTCGACCGGCTCGATGCGGCGGAAGTGCAGGACCTGGTCGAGGATCTCCGAGGCGGTCAGGTTGCGCCCGAACCTCATCGTCCCGGTCGCGCAGAACGTGCAGGTCAGCGGGCAGCCCGACTGCGAGGAGACGCAGATCGAGCGCCGGCCGTCGCGGTAGCGCATGAGCACCGCCTCGACGGCGCGCCCGTCGTGGGTGTGGAAGAGCGCCTTGACCGTGCCGTCGGCCGCATGGGCCTCGCGCTGGAGTGCGAGCGTCGAGTAGGGGACGGCCTCGGCGAGCCGGGCGCGGAGCGCCGCCGGGAGGTCGGTCATCTCGTCGTAGCCCGCGGCGCCCGAGGCGGCCCAGCGCCAGACCT
>JAUJME010000409.1 GCA_030447005.1 Solirubrobacteraceae bacterium
ACCGGGATCTTGAGCTCGTTGGCGATCGCGAGGGCGATGCCGCCCTTGGCCGTCCCGTCGAGCTTGGTGAGGACGATGCCGTCGACGCCTACCGCCTCGCCGAAGAGCTTGGCCTGGCGGACGCCGTTCTGGCCCGTGGTGGCGTCGACGGTCATCAGCGTCTCGTGCGGCGCCTCGGGGATCTGCTTGGAGATCACCCGGCGGACCTTGGTCAGCTCGGCCATCAGGTCCGTCTGGGTGTGGAGGCGGCCGGCGGTGTCGACGATCACCACGTCGGCGCCGATCTCGCGGCCGCGGGCGACGGCGTCGAAGGCGACCGCGCCGGGGTCGGAGCCCTCCGGTCCGCGGACGAAGGTGCAGTCCGAGCGCTCCGCCCAGCGCTCGAGCTGCTCGACGGCGGCGGCGCGGAAGGTGTCGGCGGCGCCGAGGACGACGGTCTGGCCGAGCTCGCGGCGCAGGTGCCAGGCGAGCTTGCCGATCGTCGTCGTCTTGCCCGTCCCGTTGACGCCGACCATGAGGATGACCGCCGGCTCCGGGCGGATGTCGATCGTGTCCGTGCCGGTGCGCGCCAGCGCGGCGAGCAGCTCGGCGAGCCGGTCCGAGAGCGCCTCGCCGCCCGTGATGTCGCCCGCGGTGGCCTCCGCCTCGAGGCGCTCGACGACCTCCGCGGTCGTCCGCGCGCCCACGTCGGCGTAGATCAGCGCCTCCTCGAGGCGCTCCCAGGTCTCCTCGTCGAGGTCCTCGAACAGCGTCGCGCGGACCTCCTCCTGCAGCGCCTCGCGCGTCTTGCGCATGTTCTCGCGCATCCGGCGGAAGAAGCCGCGGCGCTGCTCCTCGCGCTCGGGCTCCGGTGGCGCCGAGCCGGCGCCGTTGACGGTGATGAAGAGCTCGTGCCAGTCGCGGGCCATGGGCGGGGAGGCAGAATAGCCCCGTGCCGATCGAGCTCCGCGCCGCCCATCCCGCCGCCGAGCCGGGCGCCGGACTGCTCGCCGCGATGGTCGCCGAGATCACGTCGATCTACGGCGAGGCGAGCCCGGACGACCCCGGCTTCGCGGTGAGCGCCGCCGAGCTCTCCCCGCCGACCGGCGCCTTCCTGGTCGGCTGGGAGGACGGCGCGGCGATCGCCTGCGGCGGCGTCAAGCGCTGGGACCGCTCGACGGGGGAGATCAAGCGGATGTACGTCGTGCCCGCCGCGCGCTCGCGCGGCCACGCCCGCGTGCTCCTCGCCGGCCTCGAGGCCGCCGCGCGCGATCTCGGCTACGCGCGGATCCGGCTCGACACGGGCGCCGAGCAGGCCCACGCGCGGGCGCTCTATGAGAGCGAGGGCTACATCGAGATCCCCGACTACAACGGCAACCGGCGCGCGGCGCTCTGGTACGAGAAGACGCTGTAAGGGAGAGCGGGACTCGCCTTCCGGCTCAGCGCCCGAACAGCACGGCGGGTACGCGGCCCGGGGCTGACGCTACCGGCTGAAGCTCCGCACGCCGCCCTCCGGCGTCCACACGTCGATGTCGATCCCGGTCCCCTCCTCGTTGAGGCGGACGGTGGAGACCTCCCCGACGTCGAGGCGGAAGAGGTGCAGCGGGCCGGGCGGCGCCTTGCCGGCGACGACGGCCTCGATCCGCGCCGGGTCGGTGACCTCCTCGGCCCGCCCGGCGAGCTTGGCGTCGCCCTTCCAGCCCGGAGGGTCGTCGGAGCCGCTGTGCAGGGCGTAGCGCGGGTCGCGCAGGAGGTCGAGCGCCTTGAGCGCCTGCGGCATGGAGCCGATCCACAGCTCGCCCTCGGCGAAGATCGTCTCCGTGCCGGAGATCCGCGGCGCGCCGTCGCGGCGGAGGGTGGCCACCGTCTTGTGGACGTGGGCGTCGAGTCGCTCGCGCACCTCTCGGGCGAGCCCCGGGGCGGCGGCCTCGAACGCCGAGAAGGAGGGCACGGCCCGAGCCTCGCTACGCCGCGGCGCGCGGCGGCAGCCGGCGGGAGATGACCTTCGAGACGCCGTTGCCGGCCATGGAGACGCCGTAGAGGCAGTCGGCGGCCTCCATCGTGCGCTTCTGGTGGGTGACGACGATGAACTGCGCCCGGTCGGAGAAGCGGCGCAGGACGGCGAGGAAGCGGTCGATGTTGAGGTCGTCGAGCGCGGCCTCGACCTCGTCGAGGATGTAGAAGGGACACGGCCGGGCGAGGAAGACGGCGAACAGGAACGCCAGCGCGGTCAGCGACTTCTCGCCGCCCGAGAGCAGCGTGAGGCGCTTGGTCGACTTGCCGGCCGGGGTGATCTCGATCTC
>JAUJME010000410.1 GCA_030447005.1 Solirubrobacteraceae bacterium
GCGGGACGGCGGGCCCTGGTCGTGTTCTTCCGCAGCGCCCACTGGTGACCCTACTGCAAGACGCAGCTGGTCGAGCTGCAGCGGCACCTGGCCGAGTTCGAGCGCGCGGGCGTCGCGCTCTTCGCCATCAGCTACGACCCCGTCGCGGTACTCCAGGGGTTCGCCGAGCGGTGGGGCATCACCTATCCGCTGTTGTCCGACGAGGGGAGCCGGACGATTCGCGCGCTGGGACTCCTCAACGAGCACGCCGAGGAGCAGGTCCGCTTCTATGGCGTGGCCCCGCGGGATGAGCACCGGGGGATCCCCTACTCGGGCCTCTTCCTGCTCGACGCCGACGGCACGGTGGCCGACAAGCAGTTTGAGCAGAGCTACCGGCATCGCCCGGTGGCGGCCCTCGTGGTCGACGAGGTCCTCGGCGTGGCCGAGCCGGCGCCGACTGCAACCGTGCGTGCCGAGGGGCCCGGCCTCCACGTCGCCGCCTGGCTGGACGCGTCGACCTATCGCCCCTACCAGAAGCTCCGCCTGCACCTGGCGTTGCGGGTCGACCCGGGGCTGCATGTCTACGCACCTCCCACACCGGAAGGCTTCACGCCGCTGACGGTCGAGATCGCGCCACGGGACGGCCTGTCGGTCTGGCCCCTCGCCGCGCCCACGCCGCAGCCCTTCCGCGTGGCGGGACTGGAGGAGACCTTCCTGGTGCATGAGGGCACCTTCCGTGTGTCGTTGCCCTTCAGCATCGACGTGGCCACCGGCGCCGTGACGCTGGGTGTCCGAGTCCAGTACCAGGCCTGCAGCGCGACCGAGTGTTACCCCCCCGACGTGCTGACCCTGGCGCTCCCCCTGGCGGGGGAGGACCTGATTCGCGAGTGAGCGCGTGGGGCCGCCAAGCACGGGCTGTAAGGTGCGAAAACGCTATCCTCGATGCTCCCGTGTGTTGGCCGGTTCGCTCATCCGCGACGCTAGCCTCGCACTCACCAGACAAGAGTGCCAGAAGCTCCGGCCGGATGCGCGAACCGGCCAACACAGGTGGGCAGCCGCCCGCGCGCGGAGAGGAGGCGCCAGCGTGACGATGCCCGTCGCGATCGACCCCGGACTCGTCGAGCGCTACCTGCTGGACCTCGCCCGCTGCGGCGCCTATGGCGAGACCGGCGTTTGGCGCACCGTCTACACCCCCGAGTGGGTCGCCGCCCAGCAGCAGGTGGCCGCCTGGTGCACAGAGGCGGGCCTCGCCGTGCGGCGCGACGCCGTGGGGAACCTCGTCGGGCGGTTGGAGGGCACCGCGGGTGGCAAGGTCATCGCCTCCGGCTCGCACCTCGACTCCCAGGCCCCCGGCGGCCGCTACGACGGCGCGCTCGGCATCGTTGGCGCCCTAGTCGCCCTCCGCGCCCTCAAGGAGCAGTTCGGCCCGCCCAGACGGCCCCTGGAGCTGCTGGCCTTCTGTGAGGAGGAGTCGAGCCGCTTCGCCGCGACGAACTTCTGGGGCTCGCGCGCGATCACCGGGATGATCGGGCCGGAGGAGCCGGCGACGGTCGTCGGCTACGACGGCGTGCCGGTCGGGGAGGCGATGCGCGCGGTCGGGCTCGACCCGGTCCGCATCCCCGAGGCGCGGCGGGACGACATCGCCGCCTTCATCGAGCTGCACATCGAGCAGGGGCCGCTCCTGGAGGAGGCTGGCCGGCCGCTCGGGATCGTCACCGCCATCACCGGCCTGCGCCACTACCTCGTCGAGCTCGGCGGCCGCGCCGACCACGCCGGCGCCCGCCCGATGGACACCCGCCGCGACCCGATGCTCGGGGCGGCCGAGATCGTCGTCGGCGCGGTCGGCACGGCGACGGTGATGGGGCGACCGGCGGTGACGACGGTCGGCCGGCTGCTCGTCGCGCCGAACCTCGCCGCGGCGGTGCCGGAGCGGGTCACCCTGGTCGTCGATGCCCGCCACCCTGACGTGGCTCGGCGCGCTGAGTTGTACGCCCGACACGAGGCACTCTTCCAGGAGGTCGCCACGCGCCGGCACCTCGACCTGACGTGGCGCGTCACCGCCAACCACGAGCCCTGCCCCTGCGATCCGGGGCTGGTCCAGTTACTGGAGGCAACGGCGCGCGATCTGGGCATCCCGGCGTTGAGCCTGTCTAGTGGGGCGGCGCACGACACCCAGCGGATGGCGACGATCGCGAAGGTCGCGATGATCTTCGTCCAGAGCCAGGGCGGCCGGAGCCACACACCCGCTGAGTACACGACGATCGAGGACGCCACTCGCGGCGTGGAGGTCCTCGCCGCGGC
>JAUJME010000411.1 GCA_030447005.1 Solirubrobacteraceae bacterium
CAGCTCGTCGTCGTGGTGCGCGACATCACCGCCCGCAAGCGCGCCGAGGCCGAGCGCGAGCACGCGCTCTCGATGGAGCGCCAGGCCCGCGAGGCGGCCGAGGCCGCCGAGCGGCGCATGGCCTTCCTCGCGGGGGCGAGCGCGCTGTTCGACCAGTCGCTCGACGAGGTCGAGACGCTCGAGCGCGTCGCGCGGCTGACGGTCGCCGAGGTGGCCGACACGTGCGTGATCGTGCTGGGCGACGAGTGCGGCTTCGAGCCCGCCCGCCAGGCGATCGCCGCGGCGCGCGATCCCGGCCGCGAGGCGCTGATGGCCGAGCTCGAGTCGCGCTGGCCGGCGTACGTCTCGCCCGAGCAGATGCTCGCCGGGGCGGTCCGCGCCGGCGAGCCGCGGCTGCTGCGCCGGCTCGGCCCCGCGCTCGAGCGCATGGCGCTCGACCCCGCGCACCTCGCGCAGGTGCAGCGGCTCGGGCTGTCGGCGGCCGCCGTGGTGCCGCTGCGCGCCCGCGGCCGGACCTTCGGCGCGATGGCCTGCGGCTTCACCGACCCGCCCTCCCCCGACCACGAGCGCGAGACGCTCGCGCTCCTCGAGGACCTCGGCCGCCGTGCTGCGCTGGCCATCGACAACGCCCGGCTCTACGCCGAGCGCTCCCACGTCGCGCGGACCCTCCAGCGCTCGCTGCTCCCGGCCGGCCTGCCGTCCATCCCGGGCGTCGAGCTCGCCGCGCGGTACCGGCCGGCGGGTGCGGGCAACGAGGTCGGCGGCGACTTCTACGACTGCTTCGCGACCTCGGGCAGCGACTACGCGCTCGCGATCGGCGACGTCTGCGGCAAGGGCCCCGAGGCGGCGTCGGTCACCGCGCTCGCCCGCTACACGATGCGCGCCTCCGTCATGCACTCCGGCGATCCGGTCAGCGTGCTGGGCGAGCTCAACGAGGCGATCCTGCGCCAGGGCCTCGATTTCCGCTTCTGCACCGTCCTCTACGCGGCGCTCTCTGAGGCCGCCGGCGGCTGGAACGCGCGCGTCGCCAGCGGCGGGCACCCGCTCCCGCTCGTGCTGCGGGCCGACGGGCGCGTCGAGCAGGCGGGTGCGCCCGGGACGCTGCTGGGGATCGTCCCCGACCCCGAGCTCTCCGCGCGCGACGTCGCGCTCGGCCCGGGCGACACGCTCGTCCTCTACACGGACGGGGTCATCGAGGCGAGCCCGGTCGACGGCGACTTCGACACGGAGTCGCTGCGCAGGCTGCTCGCGGGCCAGGCCGGGCGCGACGCCGCGGCGATCGTCGGGGCGGTCGAGGAGGCCGTCCTCGACGTCCAGGGCGGGCGGCTGCGCGACGACGTCGCGGTCGTGGCCCTGCGGGTAGCATCCGCCGCATGAAGCTCCTCGTGCTCACCCCCGAGCCCATCGACGCGAACTTCCTGCGCGCCACGCTCGGCGACGACGTCGAGGGAGCGGAGGTCTACGTGGTCTCCCCCGCGACGAACCAGTCGGGGCTCGCCTTCTGGATGTCGGATCCCGACGACGCGATCCGCGAGGCGGAGGTCGCCCAGGTCGACACGGTCGAGCGCCTCGAGGAGGAGGGCATCGACGCCGCCGGCCAGGTCGGCGAGTCCGAGCCGGGGCTCGCGCTCCAGGACGCGATGGCGGTCTTCCCCGCCGACCGCATCCTGATCCTCTCGCACCCCGAGGGCCACCGCGACTACCGCGAGGACGACGGCCTCGCCGACGCCGAGCGGCGCTTCGGCGTGCCGGTCACCCACGCGATCATCAGCCGCTAGGCAGCTCCTGCTCGAGCGTCTCGACGGGGGCGAAGAGATCACCGTGCTCGGCGACCCGCGCGAGCACCGCGTCGGAGTCGAAGGCCAGCTCCTCGGGATCGCCTGAGACGCGCACCGCCTCGACCTCCTCCCAGGTGATCGGCGTGGAGACGGTCGGGCGGTCCTTCGCGCGCAGCGAGTAGACGCAGACCGTCGTCTTGTGCTCGTCGTTCTGGCTCCAGTCGACGAGCACCTTGCCCGTGCGCAGCACCTTCTTCATGTCCGACACCACGAGCTCGGGGTGGCGGCGCTCGAGCAGCTCGGCGATCGCGAGCGCGAAGGGCTTCGTGACGTCGTAGGAGGTCGGCGTGTTGATCGGGACGTAGACCTGCATCCCCTTCGAGCCCGACGTCTTGGGGAACGCCTGGAGCCCGAGGTGGTCGAAGATCTCGCGCAGGCGCACGGCGACCTCGGCGCACTCGACGATCGTGGCCGGCGGGCCCGGGTCGAGGTCGAA
>JAUJME010000412.1 GCA_030447005.1 Solirubrobacteraceae bacterium
CGGACTTCGACGAGGCGGTCGAGCTCGCCAACGGCCACGGCTACGGGCTCTCCGCCTCGATCTACACGACCTCGCCGACCCACGCGCTGCGGTTCCGCGAGCGCACGAGCGCCGGGATGCTGTCGATCAACAACTCGACGAGCGGCGCCGAGGCGCACCTCCCGTTCGGCGGCAACGGCAAGTCGGGCAACGGCTCGCGCCAGTCGGGGATCTGGGTGCTCGACCAGTTCACGCGCTGGCAGTCGATGAACTGGGACTACGCGGGCAAGCTGCAGAAGGCGCAGATGGACGTCGCGCGCGTGGCGGGCGACCCGAAGTTCCGGCTGGAGGGCTAGGTAGCCGCCGCCCTCCGCCGGTACCAGTTGGGCGACGTGGTCGGCGGCGGGGTGAGCGCCTCGGCGCGGGCGACCAGCACGGAGGGCTCCGGGTCGGTCACGTGGCGGGCGAGCGCCTCGCCGAAGGCGTCCTCGAGCCCCTCGACCGTCTCCGCCCGGATCCCGAACGCGCCGGCCAGCGCCTCGAAGTCGGGGGTGCGCAGGTCGACGCCATGGCGCGGCGTCCCGGCGAGGTCCTGGTCGTAGCGCAGCATGCCGTAGCCGCCGTCGTCGACGATCACCGCAGTGAGCGGGATCTCCTCCTGGGCGACGGTCGCGAGCTCTCCCGCGGCGTAGAGGAAGCCGCCGTCCCCGGAGACCGAGACGACGGGCCCCGTGCCGGCCAGGGCGGCGCCCAGCGAGGCCGGGAAGGCGAAGCCGAGCGTCCCCCAGCCCATCGGGTACTGGAGGGCGCGCGGCCGGGGGAAGGAGTGGAAGCCGGCGATCCAGTAGCCCGGGATGCACATGTCGCAGACCACGACGGCGTCGCCGGGTACCGCGTGGGCGAACGCGTCGAGGAAGCGCAGCGCGCGCGGGTCGAGGTCGGCGCAGGCCTCGGCGCGGACCCGGCGCAGGCGCTCGGCGAGCTCCGCGAGCGCGGCGCGCGGGCGGGCTCGCGGCGCGAGCTCCCGCAGGTCCTCGAGCACCACGTCGGCGCGGTAGTTCTTCGTCGCGTCGGCCGGATCGCAGTTGACGGCGATCAGCGCCGGCGGCTGCGGCATCGCCCAGTTCTGGGTGTTCATGCCGTCGAGGTCGGATCCGATCGCCACGACGACGTCCGCCTCGTCCCACAGCCGGCCCGCCGGCTCGACGTGCGGAGGCATCCCCACGTCGCACGGATGACCGCGGCCCAGCAGGCCGCGGGCGCGGTAGGTGGTCAGCACGGGCGCCGCCAGCGCCTCCGCGAGGCCCGCGACCTCGGCCGCCATGCCGGTCGCGCCGCCGCCGGCCCAGATCAGCGGGCGCTGCGCGGACTCGAGGGTCCGGACCGCGTCGCGCGCCAGCCGATCGGCGCCGCGGAAGGGCAGCGGGGCCCGGGCGTGGCGGTCGGCCCCCGGCGGCTGGGCCGGCGCGGAGAGCAGGTCGGTCGGGATCTCGAGGTAGACGGGGCGGTCGCCGGCCGCGCGGAGCGCCTCGCGGGCGGTCTGGGCCACGGGTCGATCGCGGCGGGCGCGGTGCGAAGAGGTGACCAGCGGGGCGAACATCGCCGCCTGGTCGGTCATCTCGTGCAGCGCGCCGCGGTAGACGCCGGGCCGGCGCAGGGCGGCGGGGATGTCGGTGGCGATCACCAGCACGGACGACCGCGACGCCCAGGCCTCGCCCACCGCGCCGAGGGTGTTGGCCGCCCCGGGGCCCGTGGTGACGAGCGCGACGCCGAGCCTCCCCGTCGCGCGCGCGTAGCCGTCGGCCGCGTAGGCGGCCGTCTGCTCGTGGCGGACGCCGACCAGCCGGATCGGCGATTGGCGCAGCGCCTCCCACAGCGGCAGGTTGTGGACGCCGGGGAGCCCGAAGCAGAGCTCGACGCCGGCCGCCTCGAGCTCCGCGACGACGGCGTCGGCCCCCGTGGCCATCAGCCGCGCGCCCCGGTGGCGTGGTCTGGCGCCGCCTCGCTCACCCTCGTGGTCATCGGGCGCGATCATCTCAGACGTGGGCAACCGTCCCGTCCGCCTCCTGCAGGCCTTCATCGTCGCGGCGGCGACCGCGTTCCTGCTCGCGGTCGTGATCGCGGGCGGCGATTCGCAGGCGCCCGTGCAGCGCTCGGGCTTCGAGCTCATCCCCTACCAGCCAGGCGGGCCTGCGGGCGTCGTCTTCTTCGAGCGCTCCGGCGGCCGGGTCACCGGCACGCAGGTCGTGTGGGGCCTCGAGCCCGGCAGCCGGCACTACACCGCGCTGCGCG
>JAUJME010000413.1 GCA_030447005.1 Solirubrobacteraceae bacterium
AGCGCATGAAGGCGCAGTCGAGGCGCAGCTGGCCGAGCTCGAGCGTCGAGCCGCAGAGGACGGTCCCGGCCGCGCGGCGCGGGTACTCCTCCTCGTCCTCGCCGACCCACAGCTCGAGGCCGGCGCGGCGCTGGCGGCCCTCGCCGTCGTAGGTCGTCGAGAGCCGCGGGTCGGCGACCGGCGTCGCCGCCTCCGGCCCGAGCAGGGCCGCCCAGTGCTCGCCGTCGCCGTGGCCCTTGTCGCCGGTGCGGTGCAGCGCGGTCAGCGCGACGCCCCGGTCGTCGCCGAGCCACACGGAGAGCGTGTGGGCCGAGGCCAGCCGGCGCCAGTCGGGCGCGCCCCACGCGTGCCCCCGCTGGCCGGCCGCATCCACCGCGCGGAGCTCGCCGTCGAGCGCCACCTCGCCGCGCACGCGGCAGAGCTGCTCGTAGCCCGACATCCCGCCCGCCCGCGCCGCCGGCTCCTCCGGCCCGAGCTGCGCCGGCGGCGAGACCGCCTCGAAGGTGAGGGCGAAGCCATGGCGCTCGCCCGCCATCCGCACGCTCCAGCGCTCGAGCGGTGCCTCCACCGCGGCGGCGAGGCCCGGGAGCGAGAGCGCCGCCCAGTCGGCGTCCGCCGCCACCGCGACGTCGCCCTCGGCGACGGCCGCGACCGGCGCACGGCCCGAGAACAGCACCGCGAGCGCCGAGCCGCGGCGCGCGTCGCCCTCGCCCGAGAGCCCGAGCCGCGCGAGCCCGTAGAGCTCGGCGGCCGGGTCGGCGAACGAGAACGTCACCGCGTCGGTGACCGCCCCGATCCGGGCGCGCTCCTGCTCGGCGCCGACCGTCATGGCCGCAGCCGCGGGTCTCCGACCTCGCGCGCCGTGCCCTCGACGTCGGCGTCGGCGGGCGCGCGCCCGCGGGGGCCGGGCCGGAAGGCGCCGCGGGTCACCCCGCTCACCATCCGCAGCGCGAAGCGCCGCATGAGCAGCCGGCGCAGGACGGCGCGGCTCGGCGGCAGCAGCAGCGCGAGCCCGAAGAGGTCGGTGATGAAGCCCGGGGTGAGCAGGCACGCGCCGCCGAAGATGACGAGCCCGCCGTCGAGCACCTCCTTGGCCGGCACGCGGCCCGTCTGGAGCGCCTCGTTGAACCGCCGCCAGGTCGTCCGGCCCTGCGAGCGCATGAGCAACGAGCCGAGCACGGAGTCGGCGATCAGGATCGCGATGGTCGGCAGGACCCCGAGCGCCTGCCCGACCTGGATGATGATCGCCAGCTCGGCGATCGGGACGAGCACGAAGAGAAGGACGAGCGGCAGCAGCACGGGCGCCGTTCAGGCTAGTCGGATCGCCGCGGTGTCAGAGCACCGCGACGGACGGCATGCGGTGCAGCCCGACCATCTCGATCAGCGTGCGGATGTGGGGCTGCGGGCCGCGGACCGACAGCCGCCGGCCCTCCGCGCGCAGCCGCTGCGCGAGGACCGCGAGGTCGACCACGAGCGAGGAGTCGGCGAAGGCGAGATCGGAGACGTCGACGCAGACGTCGCGCTCGGCGCGCAGCGCGCACGAGAGCGGGCGCCGGCGTCGCCCGGAGGTGCCGCGGTCCTCGTCGCCGGAGATGCGGAGAAGCCCGAGCTGTTCGTCGAAGGAGACGATCGGCCGCAAGCTACACGAACCCCCCGGCTAGACTCAAACCATGGTGTCCGAAGAAGACGTCAAGGACGCGCTGACCAACGTCATCGACCCGGAGCTCGGCCTCGACTTCGTCGAGCTCGGCCTCGTCTACGGCGTCGAGGTCGAGGGCGGCAAGGTGGACATCACGTTCACGCTCACGACGCCGGCCTGCCCGATCGGCCCGCAGGTCTCCGAGCAGATGATCGAGTTCGTCGGCGAGCTCGAGGGCGTCGAGGAGGTCAACCCGAACATGGTGTTCACGCCGCCCTGGTCCCCGGACAAGATGTCCGAGGACGCGAAGTTCGCGCTCGGGTACTAGGACCCCATGGCCGACGACCCGACGAACCCGGACATGGCGCCGGGCGACGAGATCCCCTTCGACCACCCCAACGCCGGCGCGGTGCCGTGCCCGGAGTGCGGCGGATCGGGGGAGAAGGACGGCAGCCCGTGCGAGAACTGCTCGGGCACCGGCGAGGTGACGGAGGCCGTCGGCGGCGGCTGAGCTCCCTCTTTCCGACCGGGTGTCAAGTTGGCGCGGAGAAGTGCCGACCGCCAGGTTGTGAACGCCGCCGAGGATCCCCTCCACGCGCGCGGAGAAGCCGAGCGGCGCTTCGTCCTCGGC
>JAUJME010000414.1 GCA_030447005.1 Solirubrobacteraceae bacterium
GACTCCATGCCGCCGCCGACGCCGACCTCCACGTCGCCGGCGCGGACGGCCTGGTCGAGCAGCGCGACGGCGCGCACGCTCGAGGCGCAGACCTTGTTGATCGTCTCGGAGGAGACCTCCTTCGGGATGCCGGCGGCGATCTGGGCCTGGCGGGACGGGATCTGCCCCTGGCCGGCCTGGAGGACCTGGCCCATGATCACGTGGTCGACCTGCTCGGGCGCGACGTCGGCGCGCTCGAGCGCGGACTCGATCGCCACCGCGCCGAGCTCGGTGGCCTTCAGGGTCGACAGGCCGCCGCCGAGCTTGCCGACGGGAGTGCGGGCCGTGCCGAGGATGACGGTGCGGGACATGGGGGCTCTCTATCTCCAGTTTTCCGGCTTGATCGCGGCCAGGTGGGGACGAAGAGGGTAGTTGGCCGCCCATCCATCCGGCTGCTCGTAGCCCCTTTTGTTCAGTCCTGCGGCGGAAACGGCCGATGGGGTCGGTGTGCTCATGACAGCGCCCGTGCCTTCACCCGACCCGCGCGCGCGCCTGGCGGCGCTGCCGGACGTGGTCGCGGCGCTCATGGCCGTGCTCGACGCGGCCGAGGGCGGCGTGGTCTTCCAGGACGCCGACGGCCGCATCAAGGCCGCCAACCGCCGGGCGGAGGAGATCCTCGGCCTGAGCTCCGAGGAGCTCGCCGGCACGACGTCGACCGACCGCGACGTGTTCACGATCCACCGCGACGGCTCGCGCTTCGAGGGCGCCGACCACCCGTCGATGGTCGCGCTGCGCACGCGCGAGCCGGTGCGGGGTGTGCCGATGGGCGTCTACGAGCCCGGCGGTGCGCTGCACTGGATCGCGATCAACGCCCAGCCCGTCGTCGCCACGGACGGCGAGCTGCTCGGCGTGGTCACGAGCTTCATCGACCACACGGACCGGCTCGAGACGGAGAGCCACGTCTCCGAGCTGATGGACCGCCTCGCGCGCCAGGCGCTCATCGACCCGCTGACCGACCTCCCGAACCGCCGCGCCTTCGACGCCCGGCTCGCCGAGGAGGTCGCGCGCTCGCGCCGCCACGGCGCGCCGCTGTCGCTGGCGGTGATCGACGTCGATGCGTTCAAGGTCCTCAACGACACGCGCGGCCACCCGGCGGGCGACCTCGCGCTCAGCCGGCTCGCCGAGACGCTGCGCGCCACGGTGCGCCAGGAGGACGTCGCGGTCCGGCTGGCCGGCGACGAGTTCGCGGTCATCCTCCCGGGCGTCGGGCTGGCCGCGGCGAGCGCGGCGCTCGACCGCATCCGCCAGGGCGTCGCCACCGATGCCGCGCTGGTCAAGATGGGCGTCACGATCTCGGCCGGCCTCGCCGAGCGGGGGCCGCGCGGGACCGGGTCGGACCTCTACCGCCGCGCGGACGCCGCGCTGTACCGGGCCAAGGCGAGCGGCGGCAACCGGGCGGCCGTCGACAGGTAACGGTCACTAGTGTGCGGCGCTTGGAGGTCCGCGCCGTCACCGACGCCCCGCCCGACACGGGCGCCGACACCCTGGCGGTCGGCGTGTTCGCCGGCGAGGCGATCGCCCATGACGTCGAGGGCGGCGCGCTCCAGGCGCTCGTGGACTCCGGCGAGGCCAAGCCCGCGCTGCGCAAGGTCGCCGTCGCCCACGCCGCCGGGCGGCGCTGGCTGCTGGTCGGCCTCGGTGAGCGCGACGCGTTCGAGCCCGAGCGCGCGCGCGTCGCCGCCGCGGCCGCCGCGGGCCGCGCCCGCGAGCTCGGCACCCGCTCGCTGTGCTGGGAGCTCCCCCACCACGTCTCCGACGCCCACGCCGCCGCCTTCGCCGAGGGCACGGTGCTCGCGGCCTACGAGTTCACCGCCTTCAAGAGCGGCGCCGAGGACGACGACGGCTCGGGCCTCGCCGAGCTGATCGTCTCCGCCCACCACGACGTCACCGCTCCGGTCGCCGCCGGGGCCTCCGCGGCGGCGGCCGCCAACGCGGCGCGCGATCTGCAGAACACGCCGGCCAACCACATGACCCCGACGCACCTCGCCGAGCGCGCCCAGGCGATCGAGGGCGTCGAGGTCGAGGTGATGTGGCGCGACGACCTGATCGCCGCCGGGATGGGCGCCTTCGCGGCGGTCGCCCAGGGCTCCGAGCAGGAGCCCGCCCTGATCACCATCCGCTACGACGGCCCCGACGCCGCCGGCCCGCTGCTCGGCTTCGTCGGCAAGGCGGTCACCTTCGACTCGGGCGGGATCTCGATCAAGCCCGGGGCGAAGATGAGCGAGATGA
>JAUJME010000057.1:0-2569 GCA_030447005.1 Solirubrobacteraceae bacterium
GCCCGCCGAAGCGCGACTTGGCCTTGCGCACGCCCTTGGCGATCGCGCTCAGGCGGCCGCGGTCGGGCGTGAAGACGTGGAGGATCCGGTCCGCCTCGCCGTAGCGCAGCGAGCGCAGCACGATCCCTTCGGTCTTCAGGGAGCCGGGCATCAGGGTATTTTCTGGGGCGTGAGCAATCGAGTCGTCATGTACACCACGGAGCCCTGCGGGTTCTGCCGCACGGCCAAGGCTCTGCTGGCCAAGCGGGGCATCGCCTACGAGGAGATCAACCTCGCGCGGGATGCGGCCGGGCGGGCGGAGCTCGTCGAGCGCACCGGGATGATGACGTTCCCCCAGGTCATCATCGACGGCGAGCCGCTCGGCGGCTATCAGGAGCTGGCGGCGGCGGACCGCGCCGGCAAGCTCGCCGACCTCGCGGCCTGAGGGCCGGAGGCGCGGCGCCGGCGGCGCGGCCGCGGCTGGCAGGTCTCGCAGACGTAGGTCCCCCGCCCGGCGACCACGAGCTTCCGCACGAGCGTGCCGCAGGTCCCGCACGGCTCGCCCTCGCGGAGGTGGACGAGGAACTCGTTCTGAAAGGCGCCGCTGACGCCGTCGGGGTGGCGGAAGTCGTCGATCGTCGCCCCCTTGGCGGCGATCCCGGCCTCGAGCGAGGCGACGACGGCGTCGCGCAGCGCGGCGGTCTGCGCGGGCTTGAGCGCGTTCGCGGGGCGCTGCGGGTGGATGCCGGCGCGGTGCAGCGCCTCGTCGGCGTAGATGTTGCCGACCCCGGCGATCCGCTTCTGGTCGAGCAGGAACGCCTTGACGGGCGCGCGGCACGCCCGGGCCAGGGCGCGGACGTGCTGCGGCGTGAACTCAGGGTCGAACGGCTCTGCGCCGAGGCGGGCGTCGAGGAAGGCGCGCAGCGCCGGCTCGCCGAGCGCCAGCTCCCCGGTGCCGAAGCGGCGGGGGTCGACGAACAGGAAGGACTCCTCGCCGCCGTCGAGCTCGAAGCTCACGCGGGCGTGCGGCGTGGCGGCGGGCGCGCCGCGCAGGAGCGTGCCCGTCATCCGCAGGTGGACGAGGAGGTAGGCCTCGTCCTCGAGCTCCCAGATCAGGTACTTGCCGCGGCGGGCGAGGCGGTCGACGCGGCGGCCCTCGACGGCGGCGGCGAGCTCGACCGGGGGCAGCGGGTGGCTCCAGCGGGGGTCGGAGATGGCGAGGCGCGTGAGGACCCGGCCCTCGGCGCGAGGCGCCAGGTGGCGGCGGATCGTCTCGACCTCGGGGAGCTCGGGCATGGCTTGGCCTGAAGGCTAGGAGGCGGTGAGTGCTCTTGGCGGCGTCGACTGCGGCTGGTGAGGTAGGTGCGTCCGGGCGGCGGGGTTTGGAGCGAGCTGCGGTGGGTTGTGCCCGGGAGGCGGGTGAAACGCGCCGCGGTTCGGCTATCCGCCGCCCGCGAGCGTCCAGGCGCGCAGGTCGCGCTCGAGGCGCCGGAGGGAGATGCCGAGCGTCTTGCGCGCGACGCGGTCGGCGGTGCGGCGCTCGCCGGGCCGGCCGGGGATCGACTCGTCGTTGAAACCCTCGTAGAAGCGCAGCAGCCCCCGCTCCCCGAAGCGCTCGGCGATGTAGTGCGCCGCCGCGGAGGAGTAGGCGTAGCCGCGGCTCTGGCTCGCGCCGCTCGTGCGGGCGATCGAGTCGGGGTCGGCGAGGCGGGCGAGGCTGGGGCGGGCGGCGGGGACGGCGGTCCGCAGGATCTGCGCCGCCTCGGCGGTGCGGCGGTCGTCGGAGACGTAGAGCGCGATGCCCTCCGCGAGCCACCCGGGCGTCCGGCCCGAGGTGACGCCGGCGAGCGCCGCGTGGGTGAGCTCGTGGGTGACCACGCGGGTGCGGGCCTCGGCGTCCGCACCGCGGAAGACGGGCCAGACGACGAGCAGCCGCTGGGAGATGACCTCGACCGCCCGCTTGGCCGGCCCGAGCTCGCGGACGCGGGAGTCGGTGATGGCGGCGAGGCTGCCGACACCGCGGATGTCGCTCGTGAGCGCGCGGGCGTCGCGGGCGCTGCCGGCGACCACCACGAGGTAGCGCCGGCGCAGCCGCCCGGCGTCGAGCACCTCGCGCATGGACGCGTACCCCTCTTCCAGCGCGGCCGGGAGCGTCCCCAGCTCGAGCCGAGCGGGCGCGAGCACGACGAAGTGGCGCAGCCGGCGGCGGACGACCGGGCCGACCTCCCACGGGTGGCGCTCGCGGCGGCTCGTCTCGCTGCGCACCCGCCAGCCCTGGGGACCCTTGACCGCCACGAGCCGCCGCTCCGCCGAGAAGCGCCCCGCGACGCCGCGGATCCCGTACTCGGAGCGGACCTCGAGCACCGCGCGGCGCGCCTTCAGGTCGATCGCCGCGACGGAGAGCCCGACGCGCTCGAGCCCGAGGCCGCGGGTGCGCCGCGCGGCGCGGCGGTCGCGGGCCCGTTGCGCGCCGGTCGACGTGGCGGCCAGCGCCCGTGGATCGCCCTGCTGGAGGGCGGAAGACCGGCGCTCGAGCAGGCCGGAGAGCTGGTCGGCGTCCGACGGCGGGCGCGCGGCGGGGGCGCCGGCC